>JBFWKV010000066.1:0-6436 GCA_050252475.1 Candidatus Omnitrophota bacterium
CATCTTAATATCTTCAGCTAAAATTCTACCTGTAAGTTCTTTCAGTTGAGAGCGATTTTCTATTTTTATAGTTTCTATTCCACAGAAAGTTTTGATTATATCCTCATCTGTGGAAAGACCAAGGGCACGCAGGAATGTTGTGGCAATAAATTTTCTCTTTCTATCAAGAATGACATACAGCACATCATTCAAGTCAAATTCAAATTCTATCCAGGAACCATGATAAGGAACAATTCTTCCGGAATACATCCTTTTGCCATTAGGATGAACGGTTTCCTCAAAAGAGACTCCCGGCGAACGATGCAATTGAGAAACTACTACTCTTTCGTCTCCATTAATTACAAATGTTCCTTTATCAGTCATTAAAGGTAAATCACATATATAGACTTCCTGTTCCTTGATTTCTTTTTTACTCACCAACCTGATACGTGCTTTTAAAGGGCTCGCATAAGTCAAGCCCCGTCTTCGCGCTTCATCTTCATTGTATTTAGGCCTGCCTAAATTATAGCTTACAAATTCTAAACGATACTCCCCATCAGGACTTTCAATAGGAAAAGTGCTTAGAAAAACCCCCTGTAGTCCTATTGCTTTTCTTTTGGTACGGGGAATATCCGCTTGCAAAAAGTTAGCATAAGATACTTTCTGTACCTCTACCAGATCAGGGAAATCAATGGCATCAGGAATTTTAGAAAAACTCAGTCTTTTTACCATTTCCTTATTTCTTTTTTATCAGATGTTTTGGATACTTAGTTTTATTTCAGTTCTACTTTGGCTCCCACTTCTTCCAGTTTCTTCTTTATATTCTCAGCTTCCTCTTTATTTACGCCTGTTTTAATTGGTTTAGGAGCACTATCCACCAGATCCTTTGCCTCTTTTAAACCTAAATTGGTTATGGCGCGAATCTCTTTAATCACCTTAATCTTATCAGCACCCACCTCTGCAAGAATAACATCAAACACAGATTTTTCCTCCGCGCCTCCTCCTGGAGAAGCAGTTTGTCCAGCAACAGCAGGAGATACCGCCTGTACAGGCGCTACTGCAGTTACCCCAAATCTCTCCTCAAATGCCTTAACCAGGTCAGCTAATTCAAGAACAGTTAACTGCTCAATGGATTTTATAATGTTTTCCAATTTCTCTGATAATTTTACTTCTGTCTTTTCCTCCATTTTCACCCCTCCTTCTTTTTCTCTTGTAATCCTTTTAAAATAAAAATCATTTTAACATGCAAACTTAAACTATTAGCAAAACGGAAAAGAATACCTTTAAGACTATTACTGACTTTTCCCATCAATACGGAACGAGAGGGAAGTTGCGCTAATTCTTTAATCTTGTCTAAGAGAATAACCTCATCCTCAATAAACCCTCCTTTGATTCTGAAATCAGGAAAATTCTTACTGTAATCTACTAAGACCTTAGAAATAATTATCGGATCATCTCCTCCCAGTACCACTCCTGTCGGCCCTTCTATTAAATCTGCTATCTTATCCAACCTCTTTTTTCTAAAAGCTATACGGGCAAGAGAATTTTTAACCACCATAAAAACTGCAGAATTTTTCTTCAGGTTCCTCCTCAATTCCTCTAAATCACCTACCTTCAATTTATTCAACTCAGCAACAAAGAAATGAGAGCTGTTCTCAAATTTCTTTTCCAGTTCCTCTACCAACTTTTCTCTATACCAGCGCCCAAATTTCTTTTCCATAAGTTTATTCCATTTTTATTAAGAAATATATTTTGTCCAATCTATTCTCACGCCAGGACTCATTGTTTTAGATATAACTACATTCTTTATATACTGTCCCTTAACCGTGGCAGGTTTCGCTTTTAAAATTGCCTCAATGGCAGATTTTGCATTATCATACAGTTGATTCTCAGAAAAAGATATTTTTCCTATTCTTAAACTAACATTTCCAGTTTTATCCATCTTAAACTCCACCCGGCCTTTTTTAAAATCACTTATTGCTTTTACCAGATCTGTAGTTACTGTCCCCGATTTGGGATTTGGCATAAGTCCGCGTGGTCCTAAAATCTTACCCAGACGAGATATATCTCGCATCATCTCGGGATGAGCAATGGCTACATCAAAATCAAGCCAACCGCTATTTATCTTATCTATCAATTCCTGATTTCCTACATAATCCGCTCCTGCTTCTTTTGCCAATTTCTCTGCCTCTCCTTTGCAAAAAACAAGAATTTTTATCTGTTTTCCTGTACCATGAGGCAAAAGCACAGAACCGCGTACAAACTGGTCACTCTGTTTAGGGTCTACCCCTAAACGAAAAGAAATATCCACCGTTTCGTCAAATTTGGCGGAAGGCATTTTCTTCAAAATCGCAATTGCTTCTTCCAAGGAGTAGGATTTGTTTTTGTCAACAAATTTAACTGACTCTTTGAATCTTTTACTTCTTTTCTTCATCAATTACCTCTATCCCCATACTTTTTGCAGTTCCTTCCACTATCTTCATTGCCTGCTCAAGTGAAGTAGTATTTAGATCCTTTAATTTAGCCTGAGCAATTTCTTTAATCTGAGCACGCGTAACCTTACCTACTTTTTCTTTATGAGGAACTCCCGAACCTTTTGCTAACCCACATGCTCTCTTCAATAACACAGAACAGGGTGGACTTTTGATAACAAAAGTAAAAGATTTATCTTCGTAAACCGTGATTAAGGCAGGAAGAATCAATCCTTCCTGTCCTTTAGTTCTCTCATTAAACTGCTTACAGAATTCCATAATATTTATCCCATGCTGTCCCAAAGCAGGACCGATGGGAGGAGCGGGATTTGCCTGTCCTGCAGGACAATACAACTTTATTTGTGCTTTAATCTTTTTTGCCATGTTATTAATTATATTTTTTCTATCTGCCAGAATTCCAATTCTACAGGAGTCGCGCGTCCAAAGATAGACACATTAACTTTGACTTTGCCTTTATCGGCTAAAATTTCTTCTACGGTTCCGTTAAAATCCATAAACGGTCCCTCTTTGATTCTTACACTCTCTCCTATCTCAAAAATAACTTTGGGAACAGGTTTTTCTTTTCTCTCTTCGCTTTTCTTTAATATTTCTTCAATCTCAGTGTACTCCAGAGCCACCGGTTGGGTACCGCTGCCGAGAAAACCCAATATACCCGGTGTCGTTTTTAGAAGATACCACGTCTTCTCATTCAATTCCATCTCCACAAAAATATATCCCGGAAAGAATTTTCTTTCCGAAATTTTCTTCTTACCTCTGCGCACTTCCGAGATTGTCTCCTTGGGGACAACTACTTGCCCAACAAGTTCTGACAACATTTCTTGTCTCACCCTTGTCTCAAGACTGATTTTCACTTTCTCTTCCTGTCCGGTTTGGGTATGTACAACATACCATTTTTTGGCCATTTTTCATTTAATAATAAAATTTATAAACTGTGAAAGGAGAAAATCAACTATCCCGATAAAAACTGCGAGAATCCCCACAGTTACTATTACCACAATTGTCGAACCCCATATTTCTTCCTTGGTTGACCAAGAAGTTTTCTTAAGTTCTGTACCTACTTCCTGCAAGAAACGTTTTATTTTCTTCATTAGCTTTTATCCTAAATATAATATAATCAACAACTTAAAACAATTGCCTTCCCTCTGAAATAAAATATAAACAGTCCACCTTCTCCTCTGATACTTTTTGCAAAAGACCAGGGATTATTCCTTAATACTTACCCTCTTCAGGCCTGGAGGGACTTGAACCCCCAACCAACGGATTTGGAGTCCGCTGCTCTACCTTAGAGCTACAGGCCTTCTTAAACTGCTAATATTTTTCTAATTTATTTTTTATTTACTTTATTTCTCTATGCAACGTGTGCTTACGGCAAAATTTGCAATATTTCCTCAATTCAATCCGCTCAGGATTGTTCTTTTTGTTCTTGGTGGTAGTATAATTCCTTGCTTTGCATTCACTACATCCCAGAGTAATTAATTCCTGCATTATTCAATAACCTCCGAAACCACACCTGCTCCCACTGTTCTTCCACCCTCACGAATAGCAAAACGCAATTCTTTTTCCAGAGCTATGGGTTTTATCAACTCTACCTCTATACTAACATTATCTCCAGGCATTACCATTTCTACGCCTTTTGGCAAATGTACTACTCCTGTTACATCGGTAGTACGAAAATAAAACTGTGGTCTATAACCATCAAAGAAAGGAGTATGCCTACCTCCTTCTTCCTTAGTCAGAACATATACTTCTGCTTTAAATTTTGTATGAGGAGTAATTGTTCCTGGTTTGGCAATTACCATTCCTCGTTCTAAATCTTCTTTCTCTATTCCACGTAAAAGCAATCCTACATTATCTCCTGCAATCCCCTCATCCAGAATTTTTCTGAACATCTCTATCCCCGTTACTACTGTCTTTTTTATTTCCGGACGCAATCCTACTATCTCAACCTCATCATTTACCGCTATCCTCCCGCGCTCTATTCTACCTGTACCTACAGTTCCTCTTCCGGTGATAGAAAAAACATCCTCCACTGCCATTAAGAAAGGTTTATCTACTTCACGAACAGGGGTAGGCACAAAATTATCTACTGCTTCCATAAGGTCTAAAATTGGTTTGCATTTTGGGCAGGTTTCTTTACCGCAACCACAATTCATTGCTTCCAGAGCACTTCCCCTGATTACGGGAGTTTTATCACCGGGGAATCTATATTTGGTCAGAAGATCTCTTACTTCCAGCTCCACGAGGTCTATTAACTCCTTATCATCCACCGCATCTACCTTATTTAGAAAAACCACAATACTGGGAACATTCACCTGTCGAGCAAGCAAAATATGTTCTCGTGTTTGGGGCATAGGCCCATCTACCGCAGAAACTACCAGAATTGAACCATCCATCTGGGCTGCACCGGTAATCATGTTTTTAATATAGTCCGCATGCCCCGGACAATCTATATGTGCGTAGTGTCTATTCTTTGTCTGATATTCCACGTGAGAAATATTTATGGTTAAACCCCTTTCTTTTTCCTCAGGAGCATTATCTATTTCTTCATAATTTTTTGCCTGGGATAAGCCATGTTTTTCAAGAATCTTAGTAATGGCTGAAGTAAGAGTTGTTTTTCCATGGTCTACATGACCTATTGTCCCAATATTAACATGCGGTTTAGTACGTTCAAATTTCTCTTTTGCCATCTTTCCTCCTTTTTTGAGATTCTTTTGATTAATTAATTTGAAACATGCTTCCAAGCCCTCGACCGGAATCGAACCGGTGACCCCGTCGTTACCAACGACGTGCTCTACCTACTGAGCTACAAGGGCAAAACCCTTTTTAGAATAGTTTTTTAATTATAATGATTTTAAAATTTTTGTCAAGTTTTTTTTATATTTTTTTATTGCAAACCTAAAAATCTCATCTCAAGCTAAGAAAATACTATACCAATTCCACCTCTATAAAATATATTCATCACATTACTGCTATAAGAAGCGGGTGAACGGAATCGAACCGTCATATACGGCTTGGAAGGCCGTTGTTCTACCATTGAACTACACCCGCATTTATATTTTTATATCTTGGGCAGGGAAGGATTCGAACCTCCGAAGGCTACGCCGCCAGATTTACAGTCTGGTGCCATTGTCCACTCGGCCACCTGCCCAGAGAAAAATTAAAGCAAATCTCCTTTATAAACTTATCTCAGCTGGCGAGAGGAATCGAACCTCCAACCCGCGGTTTACAAAACCGCTGCTCTGCCTACTGAGCTACGCCAGCATAACCCACTTCTTTAACCCTACAAATGATAAACTCGCAAAAAGATTGCTTATCTAATTCTTCTCCCAGAATTCAATCTTGCTTTTATTGCTTTGGGAATATTCTCTAAGATGTCTGAAGCAATTAAACTATATTCTGTCTTTTCTTCTTTAGCTAAATCTCCCGCCAAACCATGTAAGTAAACTGCTATTATTGCTGATTCAAAAGGAGGAATTCCCTGAGCTAAAAACCCTCCGAGCATTCCTGTCAGAACATCCCCACTTCCTGCAGTAGCCATTCCGGGATTACCCGTTTTATTAAGATAAATTTTTTCTCTTTGAGCAATAACTGTCTCGTATCCTTTTAAAACAAGTGTTATATTATAATCCTTTGAGAAATTTTTGGCAACTGAAATTTTGTCTCTTTTAATTTCTTCTATAGAAACACCCGAGAGACGAGAAAATTCTCCTATATGTGGAGTAAGAATTAAAATACCTTTCGTATCTTTAAGAATTCTTTTATAACCTACTAAAGCATTAATCCCATCTGCATCTAAAACAATGGGAAGTCTAATTTCTTTGATTAAAAACCTCACAAGTTTTTGTGTTTCTCTATTCCTTGATAATCCGGGACCAATAATAACACAATCACATTTTTTAACAAAATCAAGAATTTTTTCCTTAGCAGAAAAACTCAAACTTCCTTGTTTAGTCTCAGGAAGTGGC
>JBFWKV010000067.1:0-6440 GCA_050252475.1 Candidatus Omnitrophota bacterium
TCCCAGGGCAATTAGAAAAATATCAAGGGGATTCTCCGTAAGAGATAGCCTCTGATTCTTCTTCAAGGCAAGGATAACCCTTTCCATACCCAGAGCAAATCCTACTGCACCCGCAGGAGAACCTCCTAAATCTTCTATAAGATTATCGTATCTGCCCCCTGCTGCTAAAGCATCCTGTGCCCCCAGAAGTTCGGAAACAAGTTCAAATACAGTACGATTATAATAATCAAGCCCGCGCACAATACGAGGTTCAACTTCGTAATTAACACCTGAAGAAGAAAGTATTTTCAATAAATTATCTAAATGCTTTTTGCAATCTACACAAATTAAATCAATTGTAGAAGGTAAAGTTTTAATCGCCTCCTGACAACTTTTTTCCTTACAGTCAAGGACACGCAAAACATTGCGTTTAACCCTTTCTTTACAAAGCGCACAGAGTTTGTTTTTATTTTTAAGAAGAATTTCTCTATATTTTTCCGCAATATTTTTCTTGTCCTCTTGGCATCCCAGACTATTTATTTTAAGTAAATATTTCTCTAAACCAAACTCTTTAACTATCCTTATCAAAAGCAAAATTACCTCCGCATCTACAAGATAACTGTAGGACCCCAGAACTTCCACCCCAATCTGGTGAAACTGACGTAATCTTCCTGCCTGGGGACGTTCTGCCCTGAACATTGGACCGATATAATAAAACTTTGCTACCGGTTCAGAAAGATTAACTCTGTTCTCTAAATAGGCTCTTACTGAAGAAGCGGTTGCTTCGGGACGTAAACAGATTTCTCTTCCTCCTCGGTCACGAAAAGAAAACATTTCTTTTTGTACTATATCTGTCGTCTCACCCACTGAACGCACAAAGAGTTTCAATTCTTCTAAAATAGGAGTGCGAATCTCTTTATAATTATAGAGATAAAGAATTTCTTCGGCCTTCTTTTCCAGAACACGCCAGAGTAAACTTTCTGGAGGTAGAATGTCTTTTGTACCTTTAACTACTTTATAAGAATACTGTGTCATTTTTTTTATTATATATTATAATAAAATGGGTTGCAATAAAAAAAACCCCTTTTTAAAAAAGGGGTATTTTTCAAAAACATTTCCGGGATAAACCAGAAAAATTTATGCCCGCAAACGCTGTTTCATTACTCTTCCCGGTTTGAAAACCGCAACCTTACGCTCGGGCACAGGAACTGTTACTCCTGTGCGGGGATTTCTCCCGGTACGAGGACGACGAGATTTTACTTTAAATACGCCAAAATTTCTTAATTCAACCTTATCTCCTTTAGCCAAGGCATCAACAATCATATCTAAAGTTTTCTGCACTATCTTCTTTACCGCAACCTGCTTTACCCCTGTCTCCTCGGCAATTTTTAAAACTATTTCTTTTTTTGTAAGCGTCATCTCTCCTCCTTATTTTAAGTTATTTTATAATAACTACTTTAGACTGTCAAGCATTTTCTTCTTTCTTACCGCTTTTCTTAAATAAATCAAGAAATCTGTCTTCGTATTCTTTATAAACATTCCAGCGGTCAAGTTCTTTCTTTAACTCATTTGCTTTAGAGATATCCTTTCTGGCTTCTTCAAAAAGGCGTTCAATATTCTCCTGAGCAGATTTAGGAAGTTTTGTCAAAGAAGAAAGCCCTTTCTTAAATCTTTCTATTTCTTCGTCAGTAATGCCTCCGGTTTCTGTCATTCCTGTTTTTAAATATTCCACCAGTTTATCAATCTCTTCTTCCATAAATCTTGCACGATCAGCAAGTTCAGTTAAATCTATTTCTATATCAAGCACCTCACTTATTACCTCCAGAATAGCCATACTTGCTTTAGGATTCTCTAATTGAATGGTATAGAGAGGAATTTCTCCCAGAAGACATACTCCTTCCATCTTCTTATCCTTAGCGACAGAGAGCAGGAGACCATTGAGTCCAGCAATCTGACCGGAATTCATAAATTTTACTTTATAATCTTTAAACTCATCTAAAATTTCTTGAGAAGTAGCAGTTACCCACACCTCCGCTTCCTGAGTATGGTCTATGGGTTGAGGAAGGGCAGCAAAGGTAAAAATACGTTTGACTTTAAATTCTTCAGCCACTTCCACAACACGTTCAGCAAAAGAATAACCTTTTTCTAAAGAAGGTTGGGCTTCACAGAGAAAAAATATTAAGTCATTTGTCTGTTTAGGATTTTTCCAGTAGTAAAAACGTGATTGAGGCAGTTGAGTGGGTTGAATTATGCCTCCTTCGGTCCAGGCTCCCAGAGGATTAAAGTAGTTTTTAGGAAGAATTATTCCAAATTCTTCAGCTTTAAGCTGGTCTTTAAGAAAACGGGCTGCTTTAATTGCCACTTCTCCCATACCTGGCCAGGAAGCAATAAGAAAAGGATTCTGTAAAACAGGCTTTTTCGTCAAAATAATATCTTTATGTAAACTCTTCTTCTTCATTTTTCTACCTTCTCTCCTAAATGTTTACAGATTAGTATATACTTTTTTCTTGCTTTTGTCAATAGGTGGTGCTGGCTTAACTTTTTCTATCTCTTTTAAATTTAAACCCTTTATTCCAGTTTCAGAACCGCCATAAAAGCCTCTTGGGGGATTTCCACATTGCCAAATTGCTTTAAGCGTTTTTTCCCTTCTTTTTGTCGCTCCCAGAGTTTTCTCTTTCGTGTTATATCTCCTCCATAACACTTTGCAGTTACATCCTTGCGTAAAGGAGGAATTCTTTCTTTGGCTATCACATGACTACCAATTGCCGCCTGAATTACCACTTCAAATACTTGCCGGGGGATAAATTGTCTGAGCAGAGTTACAAGACCTCTTGCCTTTGCCTGTGCTTTATCCCGGTGGACAAGAATAGAAAGAGCATCGCAACTTTTTCCATTAACCAGAATATCCAATTTTACCAGTTCAGTAGCGCGATAATCGGTAAACTCATAGTCAAGAGAACCATAACCACGGGTCATCGATTTTATCTTGTCGTAAAAATCGACAATTATCTCAGAAAGAGGAATTTCATAAACCAATCTGCACCTGCCATCACCTAAATATTCGGTGGATTTATAAATCCCTCGACGAGATAAAACAAACTCCATAACCGTACCGAGAAATTCTTGAGGTATAATAATATAAGCCTTAACAAACGGCTCATAAATTTCCGCTATATTCATCACGGGAGGAAAAAGGGAAGGATTATCCACTTCTATAACCTCGCCTTTACGCAATCTTACTTTATATTTAACAGAAGGGGTGGTAAGAATTAAATTCAATCCATATTCCCGTTCTAAACGTTCTTGAACTATCTCCATATGAAGTAATCCCAGAAAACCGCAACGGAAACCGGGTCCCAGAGAAGAAGATGACTCGGGCTCAAAGATGAAACTTGCATCATTCAATTTTAACTTTTCTATCGCTTCACGAAGTAAGGAAAAATCTTTGGGATTAACCGGATAAATTCCGCAATATACCATGGGATGCATGGTGCGATAACCGGGTAAAGGCTCTTTAGCAGGAAAATCTGCGTAGGTAACCGTATCACCAGCACTAACTTCTTTGGGGTCCCGAATGTTAGCAGTAAAATATCCCACTTCTCCTGCAGACAATTCTTCCACCACTACAGGACGAGGCTGAAATATTCCTACTCCCTGTACCTCATAAACCTTACCTGTACCCATTAACATAACACGCATCCCTTTTTTGAGATAACCGTTAACCAGACGTACATAAACTACCACCCCTTTGTAATTATCAAAAGAGGAATCAAAAATCAACGCCTGCAAAGAGGAATTCCGGTCTCCTCGGGGAGGAGGAATCTCCTTAACTATCCGTTCAAGTATTTCCTCTATCCCTATCCCTTCTTTAGCAGAAGCAAAGGTAACCGCTTCTTCTTTGAGGTTTAAAATGTTGCGGATCTGCTGGTGTACTCTCTCAGGTTCAGCATTGCTAAGGTCTATTTTATTTATCACCGGAATAATTTTTAAGCGGTGCTCTAATGCAAGATAAAGATTGGCAACTGTTTGTGCTTCTACTCCTTGCGCTGCATCTATCACCAATATTGCTCCCTCGCAGGCAGAAAGGCTCTTGGCTACTTCAAAGGAAAAATCAACATGTCCGGGGGTATCAATTAAGTTAAGACAATAGGTATTTCCGTCTTTGGCTTTATAATTAATCCTTACTGCAGAAGCTTTAATAGTAATACCCCTCTCCTGTTCTAAATCCATATCATCGAGCATCTGATTATGAAATTCTCTTTCATTAATGGCACCGGTATAAAGCAAAAGTCTATCCGCCAGTGTAGATTTACCGTGGTCAATATGGGCAATAATACAGAAATTTCTGATTAAAGAAATATCCCCCATTTTAGTCTATTCATTAAAAAAATGAATGGACAAGTTATCTACAAATTCAAGGCAAATTCCTTACCGAATTCAAGCAAGGCATCTGCTTTCTTTTGTGTGTGTGCTTCTGCATATATACGTAAAATGGGCTCAGTTCCCGAAAGCCTGAACAACAGCCAGCTCTCATCAGCAAGAATAAACTTTACTCCATCAAAATCCTTAATCTCAGAAACTCTTTCATTAAGTATTTTCTGGAAAGGATTCTTCTGCAAAACTGCAAACAATTTCTTTTTAAGTCTTTCAGCATAATGAATATCCTCACGTACATAATAAAACTTACCAAACTCTCTCTCTACATCATTCATTATTTCAATAATAGATCTCCTCCGATAAGCCATCATTTCCATAATCAGTAATCCTGTAAGCATACCGTCTCTTTCCGGAAGATAATATTTAACCCCTATTCCTCCCGATTCTTCACCTCCTGCTAAAATATCCTCCTCCCGCATCAGTTTTGCAATGTATTTAAACCCTACCGGCGTCTCATATAGTTTCAGTTTATACTTCTGGGCTATTTTGTCAAGAAGAGTGGTATTGGATATGGTTTTTACTATACCACCTTTCCACTTCCTGTCCTCCAGAAGATGTAAAACAATCAGGGAAAGCACCTGTCCTGCATTAATTATTCTCCCATCTGGACGCACACAGGCAACCCGGTCTGCATCTCCATCATTTACAATTGCCAGATCAAAATCCCCCTTTTTCATCATCTCTACTACTTCTCGCATATTTTTAGGAACGGGCTCGGGACTCAATCCGCCAAAAAGCGGGTTTCTCTCGCGGTGTAAGAGCGTTATTTTACAATCAGTACCTTTCAAAATACGTGGAATATAATCATCCCCTGTTCCGTACATAACATCAACCAGCAAATTATAATTTTTACGCTTAAATAAAGAAATATCCAAATAATTTCGCAAAAATTTTATATACTGGGAAGAAGGGTCTACTAATTTCAACAAACCTTTAGCAATGGCTTCTTGTTGGTTAATTCGTTTTATTTTATGTTTATCAATAAGAGACTCGATCTCTTTGGTCACTTCTGGCTCCGCAGGACCCGCATAATCCATCTTTATTTTTATTCCATTATACTGAGGTGGATTGTGGCTGGCAGTAATAATTACCCCTCCAGAAATTCTATTTTTCTTGATAAAGAAACAAACCATTGGCGTAGGACTGGGACGGTTAATGAGGTAAACTTTTATCCCATTTCCTGCAAGAACTTCGCTAACTATCCGCGCATAATGCTCAGAAAGAAAACGCGTATCATAGCCAATCACAAGTTCTGTCTGTTTTTTCCTTTTGCCGGTTAAATTTTTCTTCTTAAAATAATCAGCAATTGCTTGAGAAACTTTTGCTACATTCTCAAAAGTAAAATCCTCTGAAATAACTGCCCTCCAGCCATCGGTTCCAAATTTAATCATCCCTATAACCTCCTTGTCTTATTATTAAATTCAGAATTCATCACTAACCCATAAACTCTGCCTATGTCCTCTACGCTTATAATACCTATAAGTTTTCCTTCTTTAACAATGGGGATAGCCTTTAATCCAGAATTTTCTAATTTAGTATGCACTTCATATAGAGAATTATCAGGACTCGCTATAGGGAAATTATGCCACATAATTTCCCGCGCCCTAATTTCCTTACCCCCCTGATGTAGAACAGAAATTATTTCTCCACGCGGCAAAAATCCTACCAGTCTGCCTTCCTCTACTACCGGAAAATCTTCCTGATGAGTATGGAAAATTAATCCTAAAATTTCATTGATAGTAATCTCGGGGTGGATGGTGATATAATTTGGGTTTAGAATATCGCGCACAAAAAATTTTTTCAGAACCATCCTCAAATCTACCTGAGCTGCTTCCTGAGATGCGGAAAAATAAACAAAGAAGGCAATGATAATAAGAAGAAGATGATTATATCTAATTCCTAAAAAGATAAATAAAAAAGCAAAAAAATGTCCCAGTTGCATAGCAATACGCGTAGCTCTTTGATAACTCATTCTTTGTGCAAGAAAAGCACGTAACAGCCTTCCTCCATCCATGGGGAAAGCA
>JBFWKV010000068.1:0-6385 GCA_050252475.1 Candidatus Omnitrophota bacterium
TAATTTACGAAGAACTTAAAAAACGGAATAAGCTGGATTTATTGAAAAAAATAAAATCGCCCCGCAATTATGGGAAAAAGATTCATCCACAAGTTTTAATATTAAAATAGCCGTTCTAATTATGGATAAGAAGAAAATAGAAAGAGCAATTCGGGACATATTAGAAGCAATCGGTGAGGATCCCAAGAGAAAAGACCTGCGGGAAACACCTCGCCGGGTAGCAGAAATGTATTTAGAATTATTCTCGGGTATTAAGAAGGACCCTGCTCGTGAATTAGAAGTTATTCTCGACCAGAAACACGATGAAATAATCTTACTTAAAGATATTCCTCTTTATAGTTTTTGCGAACATCATCTGCTTCCCTTTATAGGGAGAGTGCATATAGCTTATCTTCCCAAAGGGGGTAGAGTTACGGGATTAAGCAAACTGGTAAGAGTGATAGAAGTCCTTTCTAAGCGTCTTCAGGTTCAGGAAAGACTTACTACGCAAATTGCCGATATCGTGATGAATAAACTTAAGCCTTTGGGAGTAATGGTGGTGGTAGAGGCAGAACACCTCTGTCTTTCCATGCGCGGGGTAAAGAAGTCAGGTGTTCTTACCGTAACTTCTGCGGTAAGGGGAATTTTTAAAGAAAACGAAAAAACCCGTTCTGAAGCGATGATGCTTATTAGAGGCGAACGGAGATAGTATTTTTCTATGAGTGTGGAGAAAAGAAGAATTCTGGTTGTAGATGATGAAGAAAATATGTGTTCTGCCCTCTTTGATGTACTGGAGGGAGAAGGTTTTGTGGTGAGTACCGCCTCGGACAAAGATGAGGCTTTACGGCTTCTCAAGAATATTGAATTTGACCTTTTACTTTTAGATATTCGTTTGAAAGGAAGTAGTGGAATAGATTTAATTTCTACCGTTAAAGAAATAAAACCTGATATTGCGGTTATTATCATCACCGGTTATCCCGATTTAAACTCTGCGATTGAGGGAGTGCGTTTAGGGATAGCCGATTATCTTCTTAAGCCCATAAGCGTAGATAGTCTCAAAGCTTCCATTCAGAATGCCCTCATTCAGAAGGATAAAGAAAAACAGAAATCCAATCTATTTGAAAGATTAAAAGAATTAGAAAAAAAGAATGCCCAACTTGAAGAAACCCTGAAACAGGCAGGGCAACAAATTTCTCTGGGTAAAATTGGTCCTTTTATGTTTCATGAGGTAAAAAATATTTTAGGAATAATGAATATCTCTGTTTATTATCTAAAAAAGAATATAGACTGCAAAGACAGCAAAGTTAAGAAGCATATTGAGATTATTGAAAGAGAAATAGACCATTCCCATCAGATTATTATGGGGCTATTGGAACTTTCCCGTCGTCAGGAAGATAAGGGTATGCTTTCAGATATAAATCAATTAACTGAAGAGGTGCTTTCTTTGTTGTCTCATGAATTGGAATTAAAAGGGATTAAGGTTATTAAAGAATATGCCAGTCCTCTTCCCACAATTTGTCTTGAGCCAAATCAGATAAAACAGGTTTTTATCAATCTCGTTCTCAATGCCCAGGATGCGATGCCTAAGGGTGGAGAACTGCGGATTAAAACCGGAAAAGAAGACAGGTTTGTTTATGTAAAATTTAGTGATACAGGTTGCGGTATCAAGAAGAGCGATATGGAGAAAATTTTTACTCCCTTTTTTACCACCAAAAAAGAAAGCGGTGGTATAGGATTGGGATTGGCGGTCAGTCAGGAGATAGTTAAGAAATATGGAGGTATTATTGAGGTGGAGAGCATAGAAAATAAAGGGAGTATTTTTACGGTGAAGTTTCCCGTAAGTGAAACTGTTAGGATAAGCGAAGAGAAAATAGCAAAGAAAAATAACGCGGGAGATGAGCGTTAATTCTGATACAAAAATTCTGGTGGTTGATGATGACTCCTTAGTTCTGGAAACAATGAGAGACATACTGGAGGCTGAGGGGTTTCAGACAGTTTTGTCCTCCCGTCCTCAAGAAGGGCTTTCCCTTTTAGAAAGCGAAAATAATATTGACCTGGTGATTACCGATATAAAAATGCCGGAGATGAGCGGGATAGAATTTCTTCGCCTGGTCAAAAAAATTGATTTAGATATACCGGTAATTATTATTACCGGTTTTGCTTCTTTAGAGACCGCTATTGAGGCAATTCGTGAAGGGGCATATGATTATATAATCAAACCTTTTGAAGTAGAAAAGATTATTGCTATTATTCAGCGGGCGATAAAGGAAAAGAGGTTATCAGAGAAAAACAAAATTTTGCTTAATGACCTTAAGGATACTGCCAGAGAATTAGACCGACGTCTCCAACAGCTTTTTCATTTAGATAAGGTTAGCCGTACCATTTGTTCTGAGTTTGAACTGGAAGATTTCCTGCACAGTCTTTTGAACGCCACCGCTTCGGCAATCAATGCCAAAAGAGGCTCGCTTATGCTTTTTGATGAAGAAGAAAAATGTTTGAAAATAAAGGTATTAAAAGGATTAAACGAGTTACTTGTGGAAACAGTTAGATTAAAAAAAGGAGAGGGAATTCCTGGCGTCGTTTTAGAAAAGGCGAAGATTATTTCCAGTGAAGATATCAGGAAGGAGAATTTGAATTTGAGTAAGATTGACCAGGAACTTTACCAGTCTAAAAACTTTATTAGCATACCTATTGAAGGGAAAAAGCGGGTCTGGGGGGTATTAAATTTAAGTGACTGGCCAGAAGGTTTTTCTTTCAGTACGGTTGATTTGAGACTGCTCAGCATACTCACTTCGCAGGCATGGATTGCTTTAGAGAATAGCAAACTGAATGGAGAATTACAGAATTCATACCTTCATACTCTGCAAGTATTAGCCAGCGCTATTGAGGCAAAATGCAAATATACACGCGGACATTCCGAAAGGGTTGCAAAATATGCCATACAATTTGCTAAACAATTAAAGCTTTCCGAGAAGGAAATCAAAAAAATTCAATTTGCCTGTGGGGTGCATGATATTGGGAAGATAAACATTGCCGATTCTATCTTAAACAAAGCCACCCCTCTTAACCCGGAAGAATGGAAGGTAATGCGTGAGCATCCCAATAAAGGAGTAGAAATTCTTATTCCTTTAGGTCTTTTAAAAGAACTGATTCCTTTAGTAAAATGCCACCATGAACATTACGATGGTCGGGGCTATCCCCAGGGTTTAAAAGGAAAGGAGATTCCTCTGGAAGCAAGAATTATTACTCTTTTTGATGCCTATGATGCGATGACTTCCCATCGTCCCTACCGGAATAAAATGAGCAAAGAGGATGCTCTAAAAGAAATAGAAAGAAATTTAGGGAAACAGTTTGACCCTCAATTGGGTGAAATTCTCTTCCAAAACCAGCACGCATTAATCATCTCCGAGTAAATTTATTTTACATCCAGATACAGAAATTTACACTTTTTGCAGATAATTTTTTAAGCCTTCTATTAAATACCCAACGATAACTTATTGTATAGCAAATGCTTGCAATTAAATTGTTATTTATATTGTATTTGGCAATAAATTTGCTATTATAGTTAAGAAGAAGGAAGGTTTTTTGTGGAGAAAGGGTGGCAATGGAAAACGAAAATAATTTTGGGTGCATAAGAGAGGTAAAACTGGGCGAAGTTGAAGTTTACCTTTCCCATTCAGAGCCTTGCCGGCAGGATTATTTTTCTCTTGGTGAGGAAATTAAGGGTTTTGGCGTTTATTGTGTAAAGAAAGATAAATGTCCGGAAGATAATTGCTCAGGGAAATTAAAATTGGAGATCAGTGAATTAATCTATGGAAAAGAAATAATTAAGGTATGGAAACTGAGTTATCAAGGGGAAGGTGTGGTGTGGTTCTGGTTTGGTCCGCTTATGAAAAAACTTCTCAGCAGAGAAAGAAAGCTATGTCTGGAAGTTTTATCTAAGGAACGGATAAGTGATTATGCTGTAATTGTTGAGTTAGCGGTTAGTGAAACCGGAGAAGTGCTTGGCTATTACAATATTACCAATAATTTGGTAGAGTATCGCAATCAATGGCAGATGCTGGAAATTCCCTTAGGTGTGGAAGGACTGGATATAGATTGGTTTAAACTTAATAAACCGGGGACGTTCACCTTACAAGTAAAAATTATTCCTTTAAATAATAACGAGACAAAAGGCAATCTTTATTTCCGCCGAATTGCCATAAAGTAGGTTATTTCGCATAAATTCCTTGCAATTTGTTCTAAGTTCTCCTAAAATACTATCTATGCTTGCCCGAGTTTATTCCGCTTCTGTTTTAGGCCTGGATGCCTACGGTGTAGAAATTGAAGTAGATGTAGCAAGAGGGATTCCCACAGTTGCGGTTGTAGGTCTTCCCGATACTGCAGTCAAAGAATCTAAAGACCGGGTTAAATCTGCCATAAAAAATTCCCAGTTTGCCTATCCTTCACGCAAGATTACCGTCAATCTTGCGCCTGCGGATATAAAAAAAGAAGGTCCCAGTTTTGACCTCCCTATTGCCGTTGGAATAATTTCTGCTACCGATCAGATGTGTCCGGATAAATTAAAGGAGTTTATTATTTTGGGAGAACTTGCGCTTAACGGAGAGGTAAGGAGGGTAAAGGGAGTGCTTCCCATTGCCCTTTATTTGAAAAAATCACCTTTGCGTAAAATTATTCTTCCCATGGATAATGCTTCCGAGGCAGGAGTGGTGGAGGGGATTGAAGTTTATCCGGTAAAACATCTATCCGAGGCGGTGGCTTTTTTAAATGGAGAATTTACTATTCCTCCCTTTAAATTGGATAAGGAGAAATTATTAAAAAATTTATCCCATTACGAAGTGGATTTTTCCGAAGTTAAAGGACAGGAGTTTGTTAAACGTGCCTTGGAGATTGCTGCTGCGGGATATCACAATATCCTGATGATTGGACCACCCGGTGCAGGAAAAACTATGCTTGCCAAAAGACTTCCCACCATTCTCCCTGAGATGACTTTGGAGGAATGCCTGGAGACTACAAAAATTTATAGCGTAGCAGGAATGCTTTCTCCTCAGGAAGCTTTAATTACCCGCAGACCATTCCGTATGGTTCATCATACTGCCTCAGACATTGCTCTTGTGGGAGGAGGAGCAATTCCCCGTCCGGGTGAAGTAAGTCTCGCACATAATGGAGTTTTATTCTTAGATGAACTTCCCGAATTTCATCGCGATGCTTTAGAAGTTTTGCGCCAGCCTTTAGAGGATGGGCAGGTGACCATTTCTCGTGCCAGCAGGACCTTGACCTTCTTTTCCCGTTTTCTTCTCTGTGCGACGATGAATCCCTGTCCCTGTGGTTATTTTGGTTCTTCATGGGAGTGTCACTGCACTCCCCGCCGTATTCAGCAATATCGGGCAAAGATTTCCGGACCGCTTCTTGACCGCATTGATATTCACATTGAAGTTCCTGCTTTGAAATATAAAGAACTCCTGGGTAAACAGGAAGGAGAGTCATCTTCCGAGATAAGAAAGCGGGTAAACCGGGCAAGAAAAATACAGCTTAAACGTTTCAAAAATACGGGTATAAATTTTAATTCCCAGATGAATAACCGTCTGATAAAAAAGTTCTGTCAGTTAGGGGAAGATTCCCAGGAATTGCTTAAAATGGCGATTGATGAACTGGGGATTTCTGCGCGTGGCTATGATAAAATTCTGAAAGTGGCAAGAACCATTGCCGATTTAGCCGGTTCTACGGAGATTCTTCCCGAACATGTTTCTGAGGCTATTCAGTACCGAACCTTAGATAGAAATCTCTGGATATGATTTTTCTCTTTACTTATTTGTTTGAAAGAAAGGAGGGGAGATGGTTAAAAAATTTTTTGTAGTGGGTTTCTTATGTTGTCTGGGGGTGTGTTTATCGGTGGTTTCCATTCGGGCAGAAGGAGAAAATGTTTCTGCTGAGAATGTTTCTGCCGAGTTTAATCAACTCCAGACAGAATTGGAACAAGCAGGAGTTCCTGCCGAGGACACCACTGCCATCAAGAAACCAGTCATAGAAATGTTGAAGAAAGGGGCAAAGAGGGAAGATTTACGTAATACTATTGCCGGGCTTTCTAAGAAAGGCTTAAAAGGGAAGGAACTCAAGAATTCTCTAAATTCTATGAATGAACTGGTTAAAAGCGGAGAAGACCCCAAGGTAGCGGGAAATATTGTTTCTCAGGCAGTGCATCAGGCACAGGCAGAGGGACTGAAAGGAAAAGACCTTGCCAACCGGGTGCATGAAGCGATAAGAAAAAGGAAGGCAGAACGAGAACAGATGCGCAAGCAATTGCAAAAGCAAGAAAAGGAGATGAAGAAAAAAGGAAAGGAAATTAGCGAAGAAATAGAAGAGGAAGGAAAAGGAAATGGAAAAGGAAATGGTAAAGGTAAAGGAC
>JBFWKV010000069.1:0-6349 GCA_050252475.1 Candidatus Omnitrophota bacterium
ATTTACCGCTAAAAGGTCGGGTTTAATTCCCCGATTATGTATGGCTTCAATCATTACCACCGCCTCCAAAGGAGTGGTCATTTCGGTTTCCCCCGTCAAGGGGTCAACTCTTCCAATATGTCCCACTTCCACTTCCAGACCAAATTCAGCAGGTATAAGCTTAGCCAATTCGTGATTTATCTCAATGATGCGTTTGAGGTCAAGATATGTCTTTAAATAATCAAACATCAGAACTGCATTCATCATCCCTTCTATCATAATTATATCATCCTCACCCAAACCATCTATATCTTTTAGTTCTTCCAGTGAACTAAATTTACCATGTGCAATAATCCTGTGGGCGATTTCCTCAGTCATGCGGGGAATGAGCATCAGGTCCTCATAGGTCATCTGATTCAGTACAGCCACGAGAATCTTTGATTCAATATAATCCATAAGAATATTAATCTTTCCTACATCCATTCCCTCAAGAGAAGAAATATCCTTTAATTTCTTAAACTCACCATGTGCCTTGATCCTTTCAGCAAGAGATTCATCAATACCTAAACGCACAAATTCTTCAATACTCATAGTATTAAGTATTCTCAGCTGGGTCTCTTCGCGTACCGCGGGAATGGAAGAAGGGTCTATCGCAAATGAAGTGTAGCCGGCAGCCAGCTGAGCTGAATTTAACCGTCTGGCATAATCAATTGCCTCGGGTGTGTCTTTACTTACAGTGGTGTGATCAGCATGAATAGCATAAGGTAGGTCATAACCTAAAAGAAAGGCATAATAACGTATTGCTTCGGCAAATTCCGCAGGTGACTTTCCGGTATAGCCACTGGCTATTTTAGGGGGAATATTCGGCTCCTGCAAATTAACCTCACTCATCGCTGATTCAAATAGGAGCGGAGCGCCTTTCTCTTGAGAGGCAAGCATTAATCCCGGAATACTTACCGTCATCTGGGTATTTGCTGCCATAATCGCGGTATTTCCTCCTGTTAAAGCTCTAAACATCGGTTTAGAACTCACCGGAGAAGTAACCCATAAACCAGCCATTACCGTCGCAATATTTATTTCTCGTTTTAATTCGGCAAATTTAGCAGAATCAATCTCTCCCCCCAGATAAAATTGTTCCAGTGCCCTCTGTAGTTTTATACCTAAAGATTTTACTTGCTCAAAATTTAAAATCTTTGACACATTCCCTAAACCCCAACCACCAAAACTGACCTAGTCACGTCTTATACCTAAAGCATAATTGAGCGCATGTTGAAGGAATACCTCAGCATCAAGCGCACTTATTTCTGCTTCGCGGAGATAGCCACCTTGAAGGAAATCTCCCAGGATTAATTTCCTCAGATTTTTAATTTCCTGTACATTCAATTTCATACCCTCCGCGGTCCGAAAGAGCATCAGTCCCTCTTGAAATGAAGGTGCTTTTTCTATTCCTCCCCCCATTATCTCAAGCACTCTCGTTAGAGCTTCTCCTTCAGATACATCTTTTGCCCTCCGGAAGATATTAAAAGAAGAAACACTTATTTGATTATTTTGGGAAAACAGGAATATGCTTATCATAACCAGATAAAGAGTAAGTGCAAAACATCTTTTTCTCTCCATTTTCCCTCCTTTTGTAATTCTATAAATTCTGAATATTTAAAATGCTTATACCCGGATAAAAATACTCCAGGTCCTTCCACATAGCGTGTAAAGCTCTTTCTAAACCCAGCACTCTTAAAATATATAGGAAATGACTATTTTCTCCTTCAATGATATATCTATCCTTACTAATCTCCTCGGCTTTCCCATTTATTATCCTGTAAAGAACATACAAAAACGCTTCCTCATAAGTTTCAATTCTTTCCTCAGCACTAATCACAATTTCCTTAAGTTGATTACAGATTTTTTCATAAATACGCAACTCATCCGCTCTCGGAACAGTTTCGTATCTGGAGTTATACAATACTTCCTGCTCCTCATTTGTTATAAAACCTAAAGTCTCAAACCACTCAAACATTTTACGGGGAGAATCTGAGAACTTCCGGATAAATTCACGCAGACCCATGCCATTCAGTCCCCCATATTTTCCCATCAGTTCTTGGGATAGGCTGGCTAACTCACCTCGAGGTGTTATGGTTTCCGAATTAAAATATCTCCTGAACCCTGCAAAATTTCCCAGGACAACCAATAAATTATTCACCGGAATAACCCGAGGAGCATAATCGCCCGCATATCTGTATTGAGAAATCACCTCCAGGGATATCGGAAGTTCACTCTCTAAAAAATCAAAATTTACCGGATGATATATTGCCCCAAAATATCTGAATATCCCGGCAGTGCGGGACAATTTATCCATTTCGGTAAATCCAGCATCAGCAATTTGAATAACTCCTCCCGGTGCAAGAAATCCCAGCATATTCTGCAGACACCTTACCGCTCCTATATCAAGACTTAATCTACCTTCAAAACCTCTTTCTAACAAATCTCCAATATATTCTGCGTAAGGGAAAGAATCAATATCCTCAATTTCTTTTAATTCCTCCACATATTTAAGTCTCTGGAAAAAGGGTTTACCTAATCTCCGCAAAAAGCTAATATCACCATTCTGAATAGCCCTTTTTATCTCATGGAAATCATATCCTCCAATCACCTCATCTTCTTGCATATCAAGGTATGTTCTTATTTCTACCTCATACACCTTCCCATCTCTAATTTCAATTATCTTTATGGGTAGAGAATTTAAGAGAAGATTGGCACGGATTAAAAGAGCGGGTCTCAATCCACTCAGGGAAGCCAAATCTAATACATCTGCCTGGAAAACTTTAATTCTATCTTTATGCACCGCAAGATGAGGTGCGGAATTTAAATCTTCAATCACCCGCGCTGAATAATCCAGGAGAACATAGGTAATTCTACTGTAGTAGTCTGTACCATTCTCCTCATCCAATTCTTTAATTCTCTCTAAAAATACACTTGCGGAGTAACCATCTCCTGCTCCCCATTCCTGAATTACTATTTCTTGAGGCAGTCTACCTTCATTATCTAAAGCCTGTATCTTCTGATAAAACTCCTCGGCACTCCTTTTAGTACAAGCAGGCTCTAAAGTTTTTTCTTTATCCACCACTCCGAAAGCATTGGCTCCAAATGTGGCATAATATAATCTATTTAACAAATTAAAGAAACTCTGAGGATGGTCGTAAGGATGAAATTCTCCTATCCATTGGCTCTCGGAAATAGCCGAAATCGTAGCAGGTACTAAGGGGTTTTCTTCTATAAATTTTATGGCAAAACCAGGCTCTTCTCCCTGTCGGTGGAACCTGATTTTTTTTCTTTCCGCCCATATAAGCTCCTGCCACATCCTTTCTTCTTGTTCCTGCCAGTACATTGCCACATCCATAAGCATGCCTGCTCCTTCATCTTCACTATAGGCACGCTCAACCTGTCGGGATAAATCTAAACATTCCTTGTAGGAAGGAATAAGTACCATCCCTCCAATTCTCTCTACGGATAAAGTCCTTATATTAACGGATAAATTAAGATAGCCACCCAGCTTAAAGGATAAAATTCCTCCTTCAAGAGAAAACTCTTCTATCCTCAAAAATCCTGAATTGAGGCGTGAATATATATAATCCTCGAGACTTCCCTCCCTCTGGCTTTTCCATTCCTCTATATACCTCAGTATTTGCCGGACATTCTCCACCATAACCTCGAATTCTCCCCTTACTAAAGAATGATAAGCCAGCTCAGGCTTCTTTAAGACTATCGCCGGAACCCAGGTCGGATTGGGAGAATAGGAAGAAGCAAAAGAGGGTAAGAGTTTGAGTATCTGGGCTTTAACTACTTGCGAGGGTGAAACTTGCGATAAATCTTTAACCCTTCTTAAGGAAAAGGCTACAAAAGAGGTGTTTATATTAAAATGATGAAATAAAAATAAAAGTAAAGAGAAAGAGAAGAAAATAGTAAAAAATTTTTTTTCCTTATTCTTCCTATACATTTCTTTTAAATTTCTAAAAAGTGATTAAGTCCTCTTTTACTTTTCCTATAAAATTATATTTTTATATTTTCCTTCTTCACGGATTTTCCCTTTGCACTACGGGAGAATATGCGTATTCACCTAACCTGTCAGACCTGTATAACAATTCTTCTTTTGTGATTGAGGGGTTTTCTTCCAGTAAAGCAAACATAATTATTCCTCTTATATACTGTTGTGTATAACCCCATTCATTATCATACCAGGTATTAAGTACCACTACATCGGAAACATGTTTCCCTTCGGCATCATAAACCGGAACAACTTTCACCGTAGAAGCTTCCACAATGGAAGTAATGTCTGAGCCATTTATTGCCAAAGAATCCAATTTTCCTCCTGTGTTCACCACTAAGATATTGCGCAGATCAGTTCTCGCTCTTTCTTGTAAATAGGCAACTATTTCTTCTGAAGTTACGGGAGAAAGACCGCTTAGATAAAAAGTAATCTGCGATTCCGAACCATTGGGATTACCTACTCTCAAAGCAATCCCGTGCATGCGGTCAATACCTGTAATAATTTTGGGTAAAACTTTGGCTGCACCGGTACTGGAAACTACAATGTTAAGTCCTCCTGCCCGTGCTCTTTCCGGCACTTTTTGAGGGTCTCTTATCTGAACCGGCAAAAGATGTGCCTGGGTCTGGGTAACTGCATGAACTGTTTCTAAACTGACCTCTTCTACTCTCACCCCTTTTCCTTCCAATAAATTTATCAGTGCCATTATCACAGGGGCTGAATTGTTAGTAGTACAAGAACCAAAAGAAACTACACGGGGAAGTCCCTTCTCACCCGCCATATCTACCAGGGTTCCGTGATTAACTCCCGGAACAATTTCCGGGACATTTTTATCCTTTGCGGGTGCGCTAATAAAACCATACTTCGCTCCTGCAGTAAAGAAAGGTTCAAAATCATCTGCCTTGGTATAATTCCCACTTGCCTCCAAGACATATTCTATTCCTAAAGCCCCTAAAGGAAGTTGGCGCACCTCTTCAGCTTCCCGGGCATTAAATACATATATTTTATATCCGTTTATAGTAATAAATTCCACCTCTTTCCCGTTGAGTACTTCTTTACCAGTTTCTATCTCTACTTTTGTAGATCCTAATACCTCATCGTAAAGTAAACCCTGTCGCAGAGCCTCTGCACTACGCACTCCATTTACCGCTACCACATTAAAGTTAGGATCCCCTATAAGACTTCTCAGAATATTCAAACCAATCCTTCCGGCTCCACCATTTATAATAACTTTTCTCGGTTGAGCAAGAACCTGAACTTTAGGATGTTCCACTGCCGGATATATTACATCTGCCTTTTGCGTAGAGAGAACTCCCAATTCTGACAGGCGCTGGGCAACCTCGGTAATTCCGGCAATCATCATTCCTGCATAGGAGTAATCTCCTACCCAACCGCGCAAAATTACTCGGGTAGAACCATCTTTTAACTCCTCTACCACTGTCTTACCGCTATTGAGATAAAAAAGTTTTGTATCTCCCGGATTCAGAAACATTGCTGAGGTAGAACTTTCTTCCGGAGCCACTCCTAATAAGGGATGCGCCTCAAATATTCTTATTAAATCTTCTTTTGTAACTTCCCCCGGAAAGGTAATTACGGTCTCTACCATTCTTGCCCCTTTTATAGCACCCGAAACTTTTGTAGCATGAAGGCTCACCTTTACCTCGGGGAAAGTGATACCTAAATAAGCAAGATAACGAGAAACATCCACTTCTCTTACAGAAGGAACAATAGTCATATCTCCATCCGGATAAAATACATCTATCCTCCCCTGGATTCCAAAACTCCCTAATTCTTCTCCCAACGCCTCAAGAGCAACTGCTAAGCCTGTAATTTCCGAAAGATTTACCACCGCCTCATCCCATTCTCCAATACCTCCTGGTAAAGCAGTCAAATCCCTTACCTCTGTACTTCCTACAGGAAAATAGATAACCCTTTTTGCTTTAGAAGCCACCCCCCCATAAGCAATATCTCCTATGAAAACAGAAATATCCGCTTCACTCGCAGATTCTTTATTAACGGGTATTCTCCTTTCGGAATCTACTCCTTTTATAACTAAAGTATTTCCTTCGGCAGTTACCGTAACGCCCCGCCATGGTCCCAGGATAGGATTTGACCGAATTACTCTGGCTAATTCCTCTGCAGAAACAGGAGCAACAATTGCAGAAATTTCTATATCACGATTATTACTTAAAGAACGAAAAAGAGCCGAAACAACAGGAATTAAAGATGAATTTTGCTCAAAATTCTGAGTCAAATTCAACTCCACTCTTGCTGTTCCATCCAATACGTCTACTATCCTTAACGGTGCGGATGGTATATATTCCCCAGAAA
>JBFWKV010000070.1:0-6287 GCA_050252475.1 Candidatus Omnitrophota bacterium
GACGTAAAAATTCTTGTTCTTTGCTCAAATAATTGGAAACTCTGAGCCATTCTTCCGTGTAATTTAAATTCGTTCTTCCCAGAAGGACTTTTCCTACCAGACTATAGGTAATAACTTCGGTAAAACCCATGCCAAGCAATGTTTCATAAATTTTCTTTTTCATCTCCTGCAGAGAATTATCTATAACAAACTGAGGGATTTTCTCGCTGCGTGGCAGAGTAAGGGGAAATTTGTCATAACCATAAATACGGGCAATTTCTTCTATGAGGTCTTCTTCAATTTCAATATCACGACGGAACGATGGAATTTGCACCTCCCAGAATAATTTTTTCTTTCTTACATAAAAACCGAGCTTCTCTAATATATCCTCTATCTCTTCTGAGGTAATTTCTTTACCTAAAAAATCGCTTACTCTTCTTATATTTAAACAAATTACTTTATCTTCTTTTTCCTTCAATCCTAAATCTATCATCTTACCCGAAATAATTCTCTTTTTATGAGAAGAAGCAAACTTTCTAATTAATTCTAAGGCAAAAAGAGGAGCCTGATATACCGTACCCAAATCCACTTTTCTCTCAAAACGGTAGGAAGATTCTGTAACCAACCCTAACTTTTGCGAAGCACGTCTGATGGTAATTGGTTCAAAATAGGCACTTTCTAAAAGGATTGTTTTTGTAGAATCACTTACCTCACTATCTTTACCCCCCATAATCCCTGCTATAGCTATGGGTTTTATTTCGTCAGCAATTACAAGAATGGAACTGTCAAGTTTGCGTCTCTCACCGTCTATAGTAACAATTTCTTCTCCTTCTTTTGCTCTGCGTACAATAATAGTCTTCCCCTCAATCTTATCATAATCAAAAGCATGCATGGGTTGGCCGGTTTCTATAAGATAATAATTGGTAATGTCCACAACATTGTTAATTGGTCTCAAACCCACCGCAATAAGTCTTTTCTGTAGCCAGGAAGGAGAGGGTTTTATCTCCACATTATCAATTATCCTTCCTATGTAACGCAAACAACCCTTTTTATCTTCAATCCTTATTTTAAGCGGAAGAGCGGTTACTGATTGATAAGAGACAGTACTTTTTAATCTCGGATATTTAAATCTTTTCCCCGTAATCGCAGAAATCTCCCGGGCAATTCCTAAAACGCTTAACCAGTCAGGACGGTTGGTGGTAATCTCTATCTCAAACACCCAATCATCATCAAACTTCTCTAAAGAAACTACCTCCAAACCTGCCATGGTGAGTTTTTCGGCAAGTAGAGGGGGAGAAATTTTTATCTCTACAAAATCTTTAAGCCAGTTATAAGTAACCTTCATTTAACAACCCCTCCCTATTAAACAATTAACTAATTTATCAAAATTGTTTAAGAAAACGCATGTCGTTTTCAAAAAATAAACGTATGTCATCAATCCCATATTTGAGCATCGCAATTCGCTCTACCCCCATACCAAAAGCAAACCCTGTATATCTCCCTTTAGGATAACCTGCGGATTGAAAAACATGGGGATGAATCATACCCGCTCCTAAAATCTCTAACCACCCTTTTTTCCCGCAAACACGACATCCTTTCCCATTACAAATAATACAGGAAATGTCTACTTCTACCGACGGTTCAGTAAAAGGGAAATGATGAGGTCGGAAACGCATCTGAACCTTTTCCCTTTTAAGAGAACTGTTCTGTTCTGAAGCGGAAAAAAACCTCTGTACAAAAGCAAAAAGAGTCCCTTTAAGGTCAGAAAACCTTATGTTTTCATCAACCACAAACCCTTCTATCTGATGAAACATGAAAGAGTGACTCGCATCTACTGCATCGGGACGATAGACTCTTCCGGGAGAAATTATTTTTAAAGGAGGCCTGAATTTCTCCATAATTCTTACCTGGACTGTAGAAGTTTGACTTCTTAACAGGTATCTTCCTCCCTGCTTTTTCTTCTTTTTGCTTTCTCTTACAACCGCACCCTTCTCAGTATCTAAATAAAAAGTGTGAAAGGCTTCGGTTGCGGGATGTTCCGGTGGAATGTTTAGAGCCTGAAAATTATAATATTCGGTTTCTATTTCCGGACCCTCCACCACCACAAAACCGAGAGAGGTAAAAATGGCCAGAATATCCTCTATGGTATGTGTAAGAACATGTTTGTTTCCGCGATTAAATAAAATGCCCGGGAGAGTAACATCAATGTTCTCTTTTTCCTTTCTAACTTTTCCTAATTCATCCGATATATCTTTTATTATTCCTAAAGCTTTTTCTTTAAAATTATTCAATAGCGCTCCCAAAGCCGGCCTTTCTGAAGGTTCCACTTCGGAAAGTTTTGAAAAAAACCTACTTAAAATCCCGCTACGACCGAGATACTTTGCTCTCACCATCTCAACCTCTTGAAGAGAACTTACTTTTTTAATTTCTTCAAGAAATTTTTTCTCTAATTCATTAATCTCCTCTCTCATTTTTCCTTCCCTTCATTTTTATTTTTTCCCGGAAGTTACGTAGTAAAATTAGAGAAAGCCAAAAAGCTGCGAGCACAAAAAGACGTCTCGTCCATATCTCTTTCCAGCGCTTAATTACTTCTTCCCTGTAAAAACCCTCTTTAAATATTTTTATTTTTTCCGCATGAATATCCATATCCCCACCATGTTCCTCACAGTGGGCATTAAAAACTCCTTCCACTTCCAGAATATCTCCGGTTGTTTTATAACCACCAACATACTTTATCGGAGGAAGTAACTCGCGAGGTAAAAAAATTCCCATTACCTCATCTCCATCCCGCAGATTTATCCAGATAAAATCTCCCCTTTTCATTACATCTCCGATTATCTCCCCCCGATAGACCACGGTTTTTTTATCGTATTTTTTTGAATTTTCAAACAATTCCTTACCTGATACAACATCTGCATAAGAGGATAAATCAAAGAGAAAAAAAGTAACAAAAAAACTGGTCAAGAACAAAAAAATAATTGAAAATTCCAAAGTCTCGCCAAATATTTTTAATTTTTTCATTTTCCTCTAAAATATGCGATTATAAATCCAATTAAAGTAAATACAGAAACAAACTCCAGACGACCTAACCACATCTGAAGGATGTAAGTTAATTTTAAAGCCACCGGCATATGAGTAGAAGTAATGCCACAAGAAAGACCTACATTTGCTCCCGCAGAGGTAGATTCAAAAAGTGATTCTAAAAAAGGGTAACCACAAAGCATCCCTACTATTGTTCCCAGAAAATAAAGCATAAGGTAAGCAATAAAAATAATTGCTGCCGACCTTACATAACGGTCTTCCAGAACTAAATCTCTTATATGGTGAAACTTCACTACAACAATGGAATTATCTGACTGCATTAATTGTTTTACATCTTGAATAAGTGCTTTGAAAACCAAGCCAATCCTTAAAGCCTTAATCCCTCCCGTGGTAGAACAGGTTGCTCCTCCTATACTCATCGCAATTATAAGTCCCAATAGAGAGAGAGAAGGCCAGTAGTTTCTAAGCTCAGCTGAGGAAACTGTCATATAACCGGTACCGGAATGTCCAGAAATCAGCTGGTAAAAACCTTTGCGAAACATCGCTATTGCCTGCGGATAGGTATTGGTTTTGGCTAAACCTAAAGCGACCAGAAAAAAAGTGAAAATAACCGTGGAAGAGAAAGTGATAATCTCAATATCCCGCCAGAATTCCTTTCTTTTGCCCGTCAAAAGACTATATTGTAATTTAAAATTTATCACCCCCAGAAACATCATGAATATAGTAGCCAATTCCAGAAAAAAACTATGGTAATATAAAATATTCTGCGAATGGGGTGCAAATCCCCCGGTATCAAAAGCAGCCATAAAAAGCCATAAACCATGAAAAAATGCATGCTTTAAAGGAATCCCTTCTAACAGAGCAATGCTCCCTAAGATCAAAGTGCCTACCATAAGATAAAAAATACTTATAAACCAGATAAATCTTACAGTCTCAATCACATTGGGGAAAATCTTTTCTTCTCTCGCCTCGCCCACATATATTCTAAAAACTCCGCTAACCCCCGGACCAAGAAGGGTTAAAGCCATAATAATCACTCCCTGCCCTCCAATGAACATCATAAGGTGTCTCCACATCTGATGTGCCATAGAGAGATGGTCAAGATCCTGAACAAGCGTAAGTCCCGTGGTAGCAAATCCACTCATTGCGTCAAAAACCGCATCTAAAAAACTTCTCCAGTGCCCACTTAAATATAGAGGAATCGCACCTAAAATTGCCATAAATATCCAGGAGAGAGAAACAATCAGCATAGCATGCACCCAGCGCAATTCTTTTTTTATCTTAAAAACAAGCACTAAAAAAAATCCTATATTGAGAAATACACCTAAAGAAAGAAGAAAATCCATAAGGGGTGCTTTTTCCTTAAAAAAGATGGCGGTAAGAAGCGGTAGGCAAAGAGAAATTCCTACTATAACAATAACTCTCCCGATATAATACAAAACTAAGCGTATATCTTCTATTCCGGGTTTAACTAACATCGGTCTAAATTAAAAATATTTTAATAATTATTAACCCCAAGAAAAAAGAAAGAATGAGGAGAGAAGAGTAAAAGATAAAAATTGTAAGAAACCCTTTTGCTAATTGAAAAACTGGAGAAGGTTTCATATCTTACCTACTAAAAATTCAAGAAGTTGCCGTTCATTTTCTACGGTCGTAAGCGCAATGATATCATCGCGAGGTTCCAAAACTGTATCACCCCGTGGGATAATTACTTTATCACCACGAATTATAGAAACTAACACCGCATCGTGGGGTAATTTCAGGTCCTTTACTGCTTTATTTGCCACGGGAGAGTCCTTTGCTAAATCAACCCGGACAATAGCCAATTTGCCTCGTTTAAAGGTCATTAAGTTCACAATGTCAGCAAAAGAAACTTCCTCCTCAATAATCTTAGCAATAATTGCATTGGAATCAACAGGGACATCAACCCCCAGCTCATTGAAAACATATTCATTGCGGGAATCGTTAACCCTCGCTACTGTACGTTTCGTGCCAAACTTCTCCTTCGCCAATTGACAGATAATCAGGTTGTCTTCATCTTCTCCCGTCACCGCTGCCACCACATCCGCACGACTTGCTCCCGCATCTTCCAGAAATTTGGGATCACAACCATCTCCATTTATAATCAAAGCTTCTATTTCTTTAGCAAGCTCTTTACAGCGCAAAGCATCCTTCTCAATAACCACCACCACATGCTTATCTTCGAGGAGGCGTTTCGCTAAATATCTACCTACGTTCCCTGCACCTACAATTATAATATACATTTTTATTATCCAATCCTAAATCCCGTATAAAGCCTTTATCTTTTTAAGCATCTGCGTTTTAACCACTGCAATTAAAACATCCCCCTTCTCTATTAACGTATGCTCTGTAGGTATAAAAACTCCTCTCTTTTTCTTTATAACTGTAACTACAAGAAATTCCTCGGGCATATTAATTTCCTTTATAACCTTCCCTATTATCTTGTCATTAGCCTCAAACTCCAATACCCCCAACTCTTTAGTCTCAATGAGATAACCGGAAAAATGGCTCTCAATGAGTTTATCCCGAATCATGTAAGCAAAAAGCAGTGTCCCGCTTATTGTATAAATCCCCAGGGCACGATAAATCTCGGCACGTTTGGGGTCATAAACTCGGGCAATCACTTTAGGCACATGGAAAATTTTCTTGGCTACTTGGGCAGTCATAATGTTGGTGTTGTCTCCATTGGTAACGGCACAGAGAGCATCTGCTTTCTCAATCCCTGCTTCTTTTAAAAGTTCTAAATCAAATCCGTTACCCACAAATGTCATGCCGTTAAAAGTAGTACCCAGACGTTTTAAAGAATCGGGGTTTTTATCAATTACTACCACATTATGACCCTCTTCCTGGAGAATTCTTGCCAGTTCCGCTCCTACCCGCCCACAGCCAACAATTATCACATACATTATAGTTCCTCAACTTTTAAAGCTTATTCAAACTGCTTTACTCATTTCCACCAATTTGCTAAATACCGCTGAGTCGTTTACTGCTAAATCGGCAAGAATCTTACGGTCTAATTCTATTTTTGCTTTCTTTAAGCCATTAATAAAACGGTTATAAGAAATACCATGGTTTTTGCAGGCAATAGAAATGCGGGTAATCCAGAGTCTGCGAAATTGACGTTTCTTTGCTCTACGGTCACGATAACTGTAAACCAATGCCCGCTGAACCGTCTCTTTGGCTCTCCGGTAGAGCTTACTTCGCAATCCCCAGTAACCTTTAGCCTGTTTAAGCATCTTTTTGTG
>JBFWKV010000071.1:0-6266 GCA_050252475.1 Candidatus Omnitrophota bacterium
CGGGCTTCTGTCTGATACCTTGAGTATTTAACCTCATCAACCATACCCGGATCATTCTTATTTGCCTCAACAAATTCATCCATTGCCTCTTTATCAAATTTCTCAAACAATTTAGCCAGAAGCATCAGGGTAAACTTCTCCACTATCTTCTCTTTCTCTTCTGTAGCTATGCTACGCCCTGACAATTTCTCCACCAAACCTTTAACAACTTCTCTATCCTGACTGAGTCTTCTTCCAAAGGCTTTAATCTCTTGTCTTATTTCATCTATACTCTTTCCTTCAACCACCGTCTTATCCGCAAAATAAGAAAGCACCCTACCAAATTCACCTGAAAATACATCTCCTTTACCATTAAAAATATACTCATTAACATCTTTAACTAATGCTTTCCTCGAACCTATCAATTTACTTGCTACCGGAGGACAAGCTACACCAGCGGCTTTACCTGTACTAAATGCATATTCAGCCCAGAAAGTTAATAACCCCGCATGTAAAGAATTAAATAGATTGAAATCCTCTCCCGTTGCCGTCTTGATAAAATCGGCTACTGCATCCTTTAAACCTACCATGTAATCTCTTACCAGCTTTATCTGGTCTTCGGCGTTAAATCCATCCTTAATCTGTTCAAGATATGCCTCTATAACACCGTCATAATTCTCCTGCTCTTCTTTTGACAATTTATCTCTTGTTTTACCTAAAAGAGCATTTAACGCCGACTGGAGTTGCCCTCTAATCTCTTCGGTTTTTCTATCCACCTCGGCCATAAAGGCGGGATACCATTCCCTTAATTTTTCATCTATATATTGCTTTATTCTTTCATCAAGACTTATTCCCATTTTACTTGCCTCTGCTCTTAACCGTGGTTTTCTTGTAATTACCGATTCAATTAAGTAATTTAAGTCCTCTACATTCAGTGTAGAGCAAGAAGGCTGCTTTTTAATTTCAATTGTGTAACAATATCTTTGGGCATAGTCAGGAGGTATTACCGAAGCACTACCATCACTGAAATACTTAATATAAGAGAAAATGCGGTCAGCAGCCATTCTATCTGGTGGTTTATATTGGGGACAAATCTGCTCAGCAAAGGAAAGAGATGCAAAGAAAATCCCTAAAACAACCAAAAAACTAAATCCTCCTAAAATTTTGCTTAAATGTTTCATTTTACCTCCTTTCTTTTATGTGTAAAAAATAATTATTAAACTATTATATCTCAAGCCCTCTTTAAAAATTGAGGCAGAAACCATATTATAAATTTTTCTCTTTATTCTTCCCTAAATAAAATATAACACGCTTTTTGCATATCGTCAAGGTCAGCTATTTTTTCTATATTATTGGAATATTACTTTTTTAAAACTAACTTGGTGGATTAAAAGTTTTCTTTTCCCACAAAATAATTCAAATTCCATAAAGATGTTGTCTTTCCCAGACAAAACGATTTGCTTCCTCTATGGCTTTTTTGATTAAATCTTCCCACTTGCAACCTGAATAGTAATTCATCCGGAAATAATTGGTAACTCTCGCTGTCCAATCCTGAACCAGATTCGGAGCAAAAACGGGTACACGGGTATTCGGATACACTGGTGCACTGGGGCTCACTTCATTGTGCCAGATTCCTGCTCTTTTCTCGGTCATCGCAGGTAAACTTCCATAAAGTGATTTTAAAGCAAACATGGTCATATCAGTTAAAACAAATGCCTTCTGTCTATCTCTTACAGTAGCAAGGAAAGGATTAAACACATTGTTTGTCCAGAACTTTACCGTAGAAACACGAGGAGCGCTCTGGGGCTCGGTTGTTCTGGTGCTCTGGTGCACTGGTGCACTGGTGTTCTGATAATAACTGAGACGCTGACTGATATTTTGAGAAACACTTATGCGTGGATTAATCTCTGGTGCCCGATAACCTGACCAGTCAACTGCCCGTGTGCTGGTGCTCGGGTGCACTGGTGCACTGGTGCTCTGATTCGCCCCGCTTGTAGTGGAAGAAGGCGCAGTTTGTCCAGTTTGCTTTGCTGTTGTTACCGTAGGAGTAACAGTTACCGTTACAGGGGTCTGAGTTGCTCTCACCGGATTTTTCACCATAACCATCACTTCATTGGAATAATAGGTATTTCCTCCTTTAGTTCCTACTATCCGCGCGGTATAAGTTCCTGCTTTTGTCCAGGTAAATTCATAACTGTTATTGGTCCTTACTGTCTTTATACTTATAGGTAATTTTGCAACCTCATTTCCATTTGGATCCTTTATACTGATATAGGCGCTATCTAATTCATCTACATTGTTCCACACTCTAAATACCGAGGTCTGACCAACTTCATAATTTCCTCCTCCACTGATTCTGCCAGTGAAGGCAAAAGATTCTGGTGCTCTAGTGCCCTGGTGCGCTGGTGTCCGAGTGTCCTGGTACTCGGGTACTCTGGTGTCCTGGTGCACTGGTGCTCCCGAAGGTTGCTCTGGTGCACTGGTACTCGGGTGCACGGATGCTCCCGAAGGTTGCACTGGTGCTCTGGTGCCCTGTTGCTCTGGTGCACTAACTGCATCCTTCATCTTCTCTATCGCCTCAGTAAATCTAACTTTTCTCGTCTCCCGAACATTGCGGACATAGAAATAACCAAAATTCTCCGAAGCAAGAATTCTTTGCGGAATGCTTGTTAAATCTATTCTCGAAATCCCTTTCCTCTCTATGTCCATCTTGAGAAAAGTAATAAATCTATCTACAAAGCTCTGGATAAATTCATTATATTCCTCAACTGGAGCAACTGTTTTCCACTTTGTGTAATGGCCGGGATCGGGCATAAGCCAGAAACTGAATTTATCCTCAGTCATTCTATCAAGGGAAGTGATTAATTCGGAAATTACCTTATCCAGGAATTCCTCTTTCTCTTTTCTTGTGGCAAATAATTCTCCGAATTCGCGGTCCAATTTAGTCCTCAATTCTTTGAAATACTGGGTTGTCCAGGTAAGGCTTGCTCCGGTTAAGCTCCAGGAATCCTTGAGTTTTCTTTCTATATCCAGAGTAATTACCGGAAGCGTTACCGGAACAGGAAGTTCTGGCGGTTTAACTATTTGAGGTGGAGGAGGTGGCTCTACCGTAGGTGTTTCTACCGAAGGTGTTTCTCTCTGAGGTGTTTCTACCGCTACCTGACCTGTAATTACACCTGCTCTTCTTATCAATTCTCTAATCCCGGAATCCACTACCTCTTGAGCATATTTTTCAAACAAGGCGGTTTTGCCTAAGGATTCTCTCTTATCGGAATAGGCACTCAAAACCTTCTCTTCTGCTTCCTCCTTTGTCATACCCTTTGTTATCAATTCTCTAACTACCTTCTCATACTTTCTCAAAATCGCCTCTTTACCCAGAGTTTCTATCTCTCCACCATGTTGAGTTACTACTAAGTCCCTTCCTAAAGAAAGGGCAATTTCTTTATAATTCTCTAAGAGCCTTCTATCCAAGTTATCACTTAAATTAAGGGTTCTTTTCTCAATCTGTTCCACAACCGGTCTTACTGCCTTAAGCACACGCAGTTCATAACTTATCTCCGGTAAAACTGCACCTGCCATCTCCATAATCCAGAAGCGATAAGGAGTCTTATCCCAGCCAGGACTTGATAAATCAAAGCCATATTTCTCTAAGACAATTGCCGAAACATTTTTACCTGTATCACCCACAAGCATTGACCAGCCTCTTTCCGAATCAGCATTGGCTATTCTTCCTGCCCGGATTTCTTCCTGCATTTTCTCTTTTGCTCTAAGATATGTCCGATGAGTATATTCCCAGAGCATGGCTAAATGTTGAGGATTATTTAAGTCAATCTTTTCTACACCAAAGAATTGCGCTACTTCATTCTGCAAGAGATAGGCAATGTTCAATTCTTCTTTAATCTGAAGCATCAGTGCATAGTCAAAACCAAAGCCTCCATTTACTGAACGCCTCAAGCCATCTCTCCAGTAAGGATTAGATTCAATTAATCTTTTAATCTGCGGAGAAAGTTCATTCAACCGGGCATAGGAACTATCTGGTATTCCCAGAAGTTTTGTCCATTGAGGATAGGCAAAATAGGTAAAGGCATTTTCCGGAGTTAAGCTTCCCAAGCGAAGGGATTTTCCTCCCGGAAGCCCTCCTTCTTTTGCATGATAAGAAAGTTCACCCATATCCTCAGAACTAAAGATGTCCAAATATATACCCTGTTGAGCAAGTCTTAACATAATATTTGCCTCTTTCTCAAGATGTAATTTCAAGGCACCTAAAGAACTGAACTGCTCCCAATCCCTGGGCGGATCTTTTAAGGTATTCACATGGAACCATAATATTCCTGCCATCTCGGGACGGGTTACATCAATAAAAGCCATCCTGGCTTTTTCCACATAAGGCTTAAGTATAGTGGCTATTCTTAAATCCGCAAGAACCTCATTAAGAGCAAGGCTTAAAAATTCTTGAGGCTTAGTATAAGGGTTAGAAGTTTTCTGAGTAATTCTATTTCCTTTTTCGTCAAAACGCGCTCCTACCTTCCAGCCTCTCTGAGAAACTAACAAATCTCTCTGTCTTGTTGCCTCTTCTTGACTCATAAACATCTTAAAGAGCGCCTGTTCTATAAAGTATGCCACCACTCCTCCGTGCACGGGATTATAAGGATCAAAATAGGTTTCTCCAGTACTTGGGTCGCGTCCAAAATAATCAGGCATAAGCGCTTCAATTTCTTTGCGCATTGCCACAATCCTGCGCATGAGACTTTCCCATTTCTCCTCTACGGTGGCTCCCTCGCCAAAAGTATCCACCAAAACCGCCCATTGGTGGAAACGGAGGGCTTCTAAACCACTCATGCGATTTTCTCCCGGACGCGAACCTAAATAATAATGTAAGAAATTCTCTAAAGCTTTTGCCTCTTCACCTACAGGAGAAACCCAGGCCTGAGAAGTAAATAGCTCTGTGCCTAAATATCTTTCATAGAGAACTTTAAAGGTCTGCCAGTCTTTTTCACTCCAGTTAGGTTTCTTTCCAAACTGCAAGATTAGAGGCTCTAAATCTGAGGCACGCTTAATTCTAAAATTGCTCCAGACCTCATTGGCAACCCTGATTAAACCATCAACATCTTCTCCTCTCAGAATTTTATCCATAACAAATCTTTCCACAAATACCCTTGCGGTGTAACCGGTCACTGCATCATGGAGTTCCTTAAATTTCTCTAAAGCGCTCCTACTGGGTTTAGTAATTACCTCATTCCACAATCTCGCTAATTCCTTAAGTTTTGCCTCAGGAATTCTTTCATAATTGGGAAGAAGTTTTAAATAGGTATCTAAACTATAGTTGTAGCGCGCCACAAAATCAGGAAAAGTGGGCGAAAACTCTGCCTGTCCTAATTCCTCTTCCGTAACCGGATTGAGCAATTCCAGATAATAAGACCACTTACCCATCTTACGGTAGTCGGCAATAATTTCCGCAACATACTCCTTATTATGCAGACCCGCGGAAACAAGTAGTCCCTTAATTCCCGTAAGCCACTGGTTAATCTCATTAATTGCTTCTTCTTGAGTTAAGCCTTTATCATGCATCAATCTCCAGGCACGATTAGTAAGAGCTATCAGAAATCCTTGCTGGTTAGCAGAAAGTTCAGTAATTTGTCTTTCTACACTTGCATCGTCACCGCTCAGAGGTTCCGTAAGAAGCAAGAAATCTGTAAAGGTATGGGAACGAGCAATATCAAACATTAGCTTCAAAATGGAACTGCGCTCTGGACCTAACAACGCCTCAATAAATTCTTTATCCACTGCCACAACAATATTAAAATCATCCTGTTTTAATCTTTCTGCCACCAGGGAAACCACACCGGAGACAAAAGTATCGCTTAAATCAACCTGAGGACTTACATAAGTGCGCACCAGAGGTAAAGCGCGCTGACGCGCAGTTAATATTTCTCGCAATCCTGATTCGTTCAATCCTTCACTTACCATTCTTTCTGCCCAATAACTCAATACTCCACTTCTTGCCAGAGCAGTCAAATAAGCATCCCCGCTAAATAACGCTTTCTCTTCCGCGGTTAAAGCTCTACCTTTCTCCTCTTCCTTTTCTTTTATAATTTTCTCCAACAACCTCTGTTTGCCTGCTTCACTCAAAACTAACTCCTGCGGAAAATCTCCGAGGACTTTTTCTACTGTCTTTAAGGCAGGGAAGAATTTCTCGTAAAAGGCAATTACCTCATCTATACTCATTCCCTTATCTATTCTTTCCAATGCCTCCTTTGCCCAGAACATCTTAATGCCTTTGATATAGA
>JBFWKV010000072.1:0-6068 GCA_050252475.1 Candidatus Omnitrophota bacterium
TTTGGTAGAAGGATTTTTTTTAAGATCCTCTACTGACCCACAGAAATTTACTTCCCAGTTTTGTTTAAATTTAGCTATTCCCCATACGGGGTTCCAGTCCCTGGGAAGCTCATCATCTGGCCAGTTAACAAACTGCCCTGGGGTCGCTCCTAGAAAAATAATTCTGTGTGACAAATAAGTGGGGAGTCCAATTGGTACATGATCATGAAGCTCACACCCGTAAACAATAGCTCCCTGGGCAAAAGATCGAGGTGCCTGTATCTCTTTTATTATGTTTCCTTGGTGGTTTCTCTTGGGTATTTGACTGAAGTCTTCTATCAAAAATGGTTCAACTAGCTTAATTGTTCGGATATTGCAAATTTTCTCGCCAGCTTTAGTAACCTCGACTGTAAGTGTTTCTCCTATCTCGAGATTCTCAGGTAGTGTGTATCTTCGAATATCCTCTTCTTGGTCAGTAAAAAGTTTTATTCCATTCACCGTAAGAGATTCGTCTCCTTGAGCACCTTCCAAAACTAAATAAGGTGGGGCAAAGTTGAGGTACTGGTTTCCTCTTCCAACTTTCACCCCTCCTTTTAACCGTAAGCGGACTTTTTGAGGTAATGATAGTGCTTCATACTTGCTGCATGAGTTATATGCATTTTTTCCAAAAAATAGTGACCAATTAGGCAGGCCATATATCTTTTTTTCTTCAAATGATTCGGTGTTGCTCTGTCCCCATTCAGAAATTTGGTCTTTATGCAAATCGTGACAAGCGACCAAAAATTTACACCCATATTCAAGGTGTTGGGACTCTACCCAGTCTTCATTAAGTCCCTCAAAATTCCCTGGAAGGAAAACCCTTACACTTGAAGGCCTCAATTTTGCCAGCCATTTGTTGTCCTCGTCCCTTAACTCGAGGCCTTCTAGCCAGTTAAATTGTGAATCGTCTGCAACTTCATTGGGTTTACTTACCTGTTCTTCTAACCTGCGTGACCATTCTGGCTGGTTTGTCTCACTACAGGTAAATTTCGTTTCTCTTCCTTCTACTTTAAACTCAAGATCATTATCTGGATATTCTTCTTTTGTTTTTATCCTCAAAGAAATTATATATCTGGCAAAATCCTCAGTTAAACAGATCCTCAAATAGACCTTCGTAAATTCTGAATGTCTTTCTGATTTAAGTGTAGGCTCTACATATCTTTCGACAATTGTACTTGATATTTTTCCGTCCCAGTTTTCCAATTCTTCTAGGATAAAATCTAATAGTGCTTCAGAAAGGTACTTATGATCAGACCTTGAGGAATCAATTAGTCCCAGTGTACGCTTTTGAAAGTACTGGTCTCCATACAGTTTTAATTTTGCTTTAAGAGCTTCATCTGAAGGTAAGTCTCCTGGGTCAAGGTCTGCTTTGGAAAAAAAGAATGGGAGATTTGCGCGTTCTTTCTCAGAAATGATCGTCTGCGAAAGTGGAATTCCAATATGAATATTTCCTCCCCTAATTCTCTTCGCAAACTTACCAAATTCTTCTCCTCTGATATCTTTACTCCATTTTTCAAGGTCTTCCCACAGATATTTCATATCACTGGTGCGTGCTTTTGGGTACCTGTCCTCTTCGCCTAATAGCTTTGCTAACCTTGGATAGTAAGCTTTATCATCAAAATTTCCATCAATTGTGGCTGTACAGACGAACAGAGCTAAGTAAGCAAGATAAGGTGGATATGGAAAATTATACTTTTTCCCATATTTATATGTGTCATAAGCTATTTGGTAAATGTCTTTATACTTTTTAGATAAATAAATTGGACCAATCTTTAGTTTTCGGATGAAGTCATTAAAATCAGCTTCGAAAGGCTTACCTAAGCTCTCAATAAGGTCTGTATTTGCAAATAAGACTACCTCACGTCCAGCCATCTTTTCATTAAAATAGTATCTGGAAATTAAATCGTTCCATCCTGAATAACTTAATCCCATGTAAAATATTATTCATTAACTACTTTTTAAATGTTGTGAATTTTTTCAAAAATCTTTTCCAAAAAATTACAAATAAATCCTATCTAATTTGGAAAATTTTTTATTCTTTGTATGCTTGCAATTATATTATTTCTGTAAAGAGATAAACTTTCTCAGTAAATTAGAGTTATGTAGGATATTCTGCATTTTAATGAAATCTTTCATTCTTTTAGAATCATATATTTACTTCCTGTATGTTTAAATAAAAATTAATTTTAAGAATCTAAGTTTAGCCAAAAAGATGGTATAACTCATGCCAAAAATAAAAAATAGTGCTAGAAATAAATTTGAGAATTTGAAATGGGAGTACTATAAAAAAATTCAAGAACCTATTAATGGAATCACTAAAAGTCAAGTGCGTGCCTATTTTGGCTTGATTACTTGGATTTACGAAAAAGAGTACATACAAAGTGGGGAAGAAAAGCTCAATGCCCATTTTAATGCGCTTGAGACAGCATTAAATATTTATGATAAAAAAAGAAAAAAAGATGAAGTTGTAAGTAGTTTTAAAGAAAACTTACATGTTTGGAGAGAGTCAAATAAAAAATTCATACCACGTGATCCAGGTGGGGAACCTATCTGTCGACCACCGGTGAGAATGATCACAGAATGGGAGAAAAACGGGCTAACACAAATTTCTTTGTTTTCAGGCGCTTTTGGCCTAGATTTAGGTTTTATGGCAGCAGGTTTTGACCCGAGAGTTGCCCTAGATATAGATAAAAGTTCTTCTTCTACAATAAAGGCAAACTTACCAGATATCCCTTTCATAAATTGTGATATAAATAGTGTAACGACGAAAAAATTACTTGAAGAGGCAGGATTAGGTATAGGCGAAGTTGATGTCCTCGTTGGTGGGCCCCCTTGTCAGCCGTTCTCTACCGCAGGGAAGAGGCTTGGTCTTAAAGATCCAAGGGCTTCCCCATTGAGGGAGTTCATAAGGGTTGTAAAGGAAGCACAACCCAGATGCTTCGTGATGGAGGAAGTACCTGGTTTACAATCTGCTAGGTTAAGACACGTCTCTATTGCTGAAAGGAGTAATAGAACTCTGCTTCCAGATGAGGAAAGTGGTTCGGCCTTTAAGCTTATTACCGAAATGCTTAATGAAACCAGATATAATATCAAATATGAAGTCTTGAACGCAGCAGACTATGGTGCGCCACAGAGTAGGAAAAGACTTATATTTATTGGCCTTAGAGAGGGCTTTCCTTGTATGCCGGAACCAACTCATTCTAATACATCTCAATTGAAGATTGGGAGTAAGCAACCTTTACTCCCTTGGACTACTTTATGGGACGTAAGTGCAGACCTCCAAGGATGTAATCAAGAATCTGCTAGTCTATCAAATAAAACTAGAGAGTACATAGAGCTGGTACCACCAGGTGGAAATTGGAAAACTCTGCCTGATGATACGAAGGAGATAGCTATGGGTGGTGCCTATACCTCTGGTGGTGGAAAGACAGGTTACTACAGAAGACTTTCATGGAACGAACCCTCTCCAACAGTCGTTGCTTCACTTACTCAAATGGCAACTTTATTATGTCATCCTGAAGAATCAAGATCTCTTAGTATAGATGAGTACAAAAGGGTTCAAGGTTTTCCTGATGACTGGACGATCCCTGGGACTGTTCCCACAATGTATAAACTTATAGGAAATGCTGTTCCTGTTCACCTTTCTCATGCGATAGCGATAAAAGTAAAGGAAATGCTGATAAATGAAAACTGAACGGAGAAAAGCTGGCTTTGTTAGCTGTATAATCAAATGGGAAAAAACTAACTTCAGACCTTTTTCTTGGAGATAGAATACAACTCCTTATAGAGTATTTATATCCGAAGTATTACTAAAGCGGACTACTTCAAAAGCTGCAGACAGGGTTTTTAATGAATTCATTGAAAAATTTCCGGACGTTAAATCACTTTATCATGCAGATATTAGTCTTATTGAAGAAGTGCTAAAACCAATAGGACTTTACAGTCAAAGGGCTAAAGGACTTAAAGAGGCAGCAGAATTCTTAGTAAACGAGTACGGTGGTGAGTTTCCAATAGATCTTGAAAAGCTTTTGGAAATTCCTCATATTGGATCCTATACAGCAGGCGCTATTTTTTCGATAGGTATGGATAAACCTGCTCCAATGGTTGATTCTAACGTATGTAGAGTTGTTGGTAGAGTATTCAAAGATCTACTCTCCGAGAACCCTACTCTAAAAGAAATAACAGAACTGGTTAACACCCTTATGCCGGAAAAAGAATTTAAGTACTTTAATTGGGGAATTATAGACCTTGGATCTTTAGTATGTACTTATAGGAGTTGTTGTAAAGAAGATTGCCCAGTTAAAAGTTTTTGTAGTACATACTTTGAGAGTAAGTACAAAGATACTGACAATTAAATTTTCTATTGGTTTTTGTAAGATTCTACGTCTTCACTCTTTCATCACCTTCCTTATTGGCAGGTACAGACAAATTTCTCAAGATATTGTGATTTAAAAAACCATAAGGATCTAGTCCTTGCATGGTTTCGCTGAAGTTCTAATTCTAACTATAATTTAAGACAGAAGTCTATTAGCTTCTACTTTGAGCTCCTCTATATTTTGGCTAAAATATTGCCATATTTCTTCATCAAGTCTAGAAACATGCTCTAGGCCGCCTTCTTTATCAGTACTCAGATACGTATAGTTGCCAATTTTCATCGCTATAGAGGCAGCAGAATGCCTTGGTATTAATTTAGCAAGTTCTTGAACTAGGTGGTCTGATTCAAAGCCTCTTGCTCCTTTTATCAGATAATAGTAAAGGACAATTATTTGTTCATCTCTGTTCCAAGAAAATCTTTTCATTAAACTCACTCTACTTACTAATAATTAAAACAGTTGTCAATTTAATTAATTATTTCGTGTATTTCTATGGCGCATCTTTTGATAAAAAATAAGTGGTCTTATTTTAGTACTTTTGTTTAATTGTTGGGTAAATATATCCCTCGATAAATAAAAATTTGCACGTTATGAAAGCATTATCCATTTAATAGATGTCTAATCTGATAGAAAAGATAGGCGTTTGAACCAAATTCCACTTTACTTTCATATTTGCGAATCCCAGGAAGGCGGTTTGTGATAAAAGAAATCTTCTACGCGGTCTGTGAATATTGCTTCCTCACTCGTCCTTTCAGTGTGCCTGATTATCCTTGCATTAACGGTTTCAAAGTGGTTCAACTCAGATTTAAGAAAGTCTTTGGCATCTTCAAAGCTTTCAAAATTCCCAATTAGATAGGTCTCACCGTCTGCTGTTGAGGCCGCTTCGATGCCGTAAGAATCAATATACCACTTTTCTTCTTCAACAGCCGAAGTTTCTTCTCGGGCTCCTTCGCTCTCCTTGGGGACCAGTTGCCGGGTTTTTTCATCTCCATGAGCAGCTTCAGTCGATTTTTGTCCACCTTCTCCTAGTCCTGCATTAATAGGTGCCTCGAGACTCTCTGAAACAAAAAAACTTTCCAGTTTCATGATTATTTTTGCTTTCGGGCTGCTGGGATTTAACTGATAAAACTTGATATTGCCTGCGCTCCCTTTCTCCTCAATGACCCCTTCTGCAATTAATTTTCTCAGGTGCTTGTAAACGGTTGATTTTGAAACACCAGTCATCCGGACAATATCGGCAACATAGAGTTTGTCTTCGTGGTGCTCTGCAAACGCCTCGATTATTTTTGCCTGGGGGCAGTCTCCGAAGATCTCAGATAAAATTGACATGATTTCGCCTATAGTATAGAATCTATCCTCTAACGTATAATAATTAGACGCTTTTATTGTTTTTTAGCTTTTTGAGCAGCTGAAAAGTTGAGAAAATTTCCGCATAATTTTTAAGAAGGCAGTTGCGGTTAAGTTCCGGGCGGCCCGCTACAGCCAAAAAATAAAATTCAAGTCGTACTAATTTATGTCCTCTTTTCCCAATCAGACTTCTCAGATCCTGTTTTTTCAGCTAACAGGAAGTTCCTCTGAATCACCTTATTATAAAATGAAGCATAATTTCTATTCGGTGAAAGGGATATGACTCTCACTGTGGACATAAAAGGTGACTTCACGCCCCAGGAGGTAAGT
>JBFWKV010000073.1:0-5940 GCA_050252475.1 Candidatus Omnitrophota bacterium
TCCTCTTATGGTTTTTAACGATTATAATTATTGGGATAATTTTGATTGCTCTTTTTTTCCGTGCAGAGATAAAAGCAGCTATGGAACGGGATCCTGCAGCAAGATCATATCTTGAAGTAATCTTAAACTATCCGAGTATCCATGCTATTGTTTTTCACCGGATAGCCCATTTTCTCTTTAAATTGAAGGTTCCTCTTCTTCCTCGTTGTATTTCTCAGTTTTCTCGCTACCTAACTGGCATTGAAATTCATCCGGGTGCGAAGATAGGCAAGGGGTTATTTATTGACCATGGAATGGGAGTGGTAATTGGTGAAACTACAGTAATCGGGGATAATGTAACCCTCTATCAGGGAGTAACCTTAGGAGGAACGGGAAAGGAGAAGGGGAAACGCCATCCCACTATCGGGAACAATGTAGTTATCGGAGCAGGAGCAAAAGTGTTGGGTAATATAGTTATTGAAGACAATGTCCAGATAGGAGCTAATGCAGTGGTGATAAAAAATGTTCCCCCCAATTCTACCGTCGTAGGGGTTCCGGGAAGGATTGTAAAGCGCGAAGGGGTTCCAGTTCCTGGTATCAGTTTAGACCATACCAATCTTCCTGACCCTCTGGCGCAGGCGGTTGAGCGTTTACAGAGTGAGATCGAATTAATTGAAAAACAGCTGAAGGAATGGAGAACAAAACAAGGTAGCACTCAGAATAAAGAAAGCTAACCTAAAAATTAGTTTTTTAGAGTTTTAAAAGAGAAATGGCGATAAAAATTTTTAACACATTGACGGGCAAGAAGGAAAATTTTAAGCCCTTGAAGAAAGGAAAAGTGGGAATTTACGTATGTGGTCCCACAGTTTATGATGAGCCACATATTGGCCATCTCCGTTCGGCCTATATTTTTGAAGTAATTAGACGCTATTTTATTTACCGTGGCTATAAAGTTAAATTTGTAAAGAATGTTACTGATGTTGATGATAAGATAATTGAGAAAGCAAAGGAAGAGATAAGAGCATCAGATACTGGTTTCCAGACTATAGATTTAAAGAGCAAAGTCAAGGAGATAGCCGAAAGATATCTGGAGGAATATCATGAGGCAATGGAGACACTGGGGATAATTCCTCCCGATGTGGAACCAAAAGCAACCGAACACATTCCGGAAATGTTAAAACTTATAGAAGGGTTGGTTAAGAATAATTTTGCTTATGTAAAAGGTGGAGATGTATATTTTAGAGTAAATAAATTTTCTTCTTATGGTAAATTATCCCATCAAAGTACAGAGGAATTAATTTCCGGCGCAAGGGTTGAGCCGGATATAAAAAAAGAGAACCCCCTTGATTTTGCTCTCTGGAAAAGCGCAAAGGAAAACGAACCATCATGGTATAGCAGGTGGGGTGAGGGACGACCGGGCTGGCATATAGAGTGTTCGGCAATGAGCATGAAATACCTGGGAAGAAATTTTGACATACACGGAGGAGGTAAGGATTTAATTTTTCCTCATCATGAAAATGAGATTGCTCAAGCTGAGGCTTATACGCGCAGAAAATTTGCTAATTACTGGATACACAATGGTCTCTTAACAATAAATGGCGAGAAAATGTCAAAGTCGTTAGGTAATTTTATTTCTGCGAAGGAGATATTTAGAATTTATCATCCAGAGGTCTTAAAATTATTTTTTCTTTCTACCCATTACAGTCATCCCATAGATTATAGTAAAGGTAAGATGGAAGAGGCAAAAAGGGCGCGGGAAAGGTTTTATATTCTGTTTAACAAAATAGATGAGAAGATTTCACATTTTTACTCTCCTTATACAAATAAGAGAAAAGGTCTATCCCCTACCATCAATAAATTTAGGAAAAAATTTATATCTGCGATGGATGACGATTTTAATACTCCCCAGGCACTGGCGACTCTTTTTGATTTGGTAAATTTTGCCAATAAGAATCTAGATAAAGGGGGAATTCTTATAGAGATTAAACAATTGTTTTTAGAACTGGGTAGCATATTTGGTCTTTTTGAGAAGCAGAGAGAGGCAGGAGAAAAAGATGTACTGGAAAATTTATTGAATTTGATTGTTGATATAAGACAGACTCTGCGCGAAAAAAAAGATTATATTCTTTCTGATAAGATAAGGGATGAGTTAAGAAAAATAGGAATAATTCTGGAAGATAGCCCGGAAAGAACAACCTGGCGTTTTGACACATAATGCAAGGCTAATTTTTGAAGATCTTATGAAGGCACGTATAAAAGAAACAATAGCCGCCTATTTATTTTTGCTTCCCAATTTTCTGGGATTTTTGATTTTTACTTCTCTTCCTGTAATTTTCTCTCTTGTTTTAAGTTTTTTTGACTGGGACATACTGAATCCTCCTAAATTTGTTGGCTTGGGAAATTTTATAAAACTTCTCGGTTTTAGCTTCAACGGCAAAACACTTGTTCCTAACGATCCTCATTTCTGGTATTATCTTTTTAATACGGTTTTCCTTATGCTTGTAATTCCCCTAGAGATATTTGGAGCTTTAGTGATTGCTTTACTACTAAATCAGAAAATCAGAGGTATTGTTTTTTATCGCACTATTTTTTATTTGCCTTATATTTCCTCAGGTGTAGCTACTGCCATAATATGGAGAGGTATTTTAAATCCTGATTTTGGGCTTATTAATACAATTATTGCCAAGCTGGGAAATCTTTTAAACGTAAACCTTCAGGGACCGCACTGGCTTTCTCATCCCTTCTGGGCAAGAATTTCCATGATGCTTGTGGGACTCTGGACAATTATCGGCGGTAATAACTGTCTTTTATTTCTGGCTGCTCTTCAGGGAATTCCCCGTGATTTATATGAAGCAGCAGATATAGACGGCGCAAATTCTTGGCAGAAATTCTGGAAAATTACCTGGCCGATGATTTCTCCCACAACATTTTTTATCGTTATTATGAGTATTATTGGAGGTTTTCAGGGTGGATTTATGCTTGCTTATATTATGACCGGCGGTGGACCGGGAGGAGCCACTACCACCATTGAATATTACATTTTTAACAATCTTTATACCTTCCAGAAGGCGGGTTATGCTGCAAGTATTGCTTGGGTATTATTCCTTATAATCTTTTTCTTTACAAGACTTTCTTGGAAATTTGGGGGAAAGAAGGTAGAATATCATTAAGAATATTTTATTGAGAAAATGAAAAAGTATGCAACTTTAACCGCAGAGGAGTCAAGAAGAAGGAAAAACAGAAAGAGATTTCTTAGAAAACTTACTGCCTATATTTTACTTTCTTTGATTGGAGTAAGTACGGTTTTACCCTTCTTATGGATGGTCTCTACCTCTCTTAAAGAGCCCCAAGCAGTATTTATTCAATTAAAACCTTGGTGGCGGAACTGGATCCCTCCGAAAATTGTCTGGTCTAATTATTATCGCGCCTGGAAAGCGGTTCCTTTTGGGAGGTTCTATCTTAATAGTATTATTGTAGCAGTTTGTGTTACCGCGGGAGTAGTTTTCACCAGTTCCTTTGCTGCCTATGCCTTTAGCAGACTCAATTTCCCCGGCAGAGACAAGTTGTTTTTTGCCTATATTGCTACGATGATGATTCCCGGTTCGGTTATTATAATTCCTCAATTTGCTTTAATAAGAATTCTCGGATGGATTGATACTTACCGCGCTTTAATAATTCCTGCCATGTTTACCGCCTTTGGAACATTTCTTCTCAGACAGTTTTTTATGACCATACCCAAAGACCTGGAAGATGCTGCCAAAATAGATGGATGTGGTTATTTTGGAATTTATTGGAGAATAATTTTACCGCTTTCTAAGCCTGCATTATCTACACTTACCATTTTCACCTTTCAGGGTAATTGGGGTTCCTTTATGTGGCCCCTGCTTGTTACCAATAGAACAGAATTACGCACGCTTCCTATTGGTTTAGAGTATTTTAAAAGTCAATATACTACTGACTGGACTCTGCTCATGGCTGGTTCAGTAATGGTTATTCTTCCTATAATCCTCCTTTTTATCTTTAATCAGCGGTTCTTTGTAGAAGGGGTAAAACTAACCGGAATAAAAGGGTAGCCACAAATTCGTAATATTTTTATGGTGTAGTAACAACATAATACCCTTTTATTTTGACATTCCCGAATTAGCATGTTATAATTATTTTTCTATGGAGAAAGGTATATTTATTACTTTTGAAGGGGCGGAAGGAAGTGGAAAATCTACTCATGCTAAAAGGCTATATAAATTCCTAAAAGAGAAAGGATACCCCGTTATTCTTCTCCGAGAGCCAGGAGGGACAGAGATAAGTGAGCAGATAAGGAAGATTCTTCTGGATAAAAGAAATAAAAAGATGTCTGTTAAAACAGAGGCGCTTTTGTATTTGTCGGCGCGTGCTCAATTAGTTAAAGAAAAAATAATTCCTGCCTTAAAAAAAGGGAAAATTGTTATTTTAGACCGTTTTCAGGATTCCACTCTTGTTTATCAGGGATATGCGGGAGGGCTGGATTTGTCATTTCTTGACAAACTGGGAAAATTTACCACCGAAGGGTTGGTTCCCCACTTGACTTTTCTTCTTGATATAAATACTAAAAAAGGTTTAAGAAGGTGTGGGGTTAAAGACCGTATTGAAGAGAGGCCTTTTTCCTTTCATCAGAGAGTGAGGAAGGGATATTTGGAATTAGCCAGAAAGAATCCGCACAGGTTTTTCCTCATAAAAGCAAATGAAGATATAGATTCTATTAGTAAAAGAATAGAGAAAAAAGTTTTAGAAATAATTCCAAAATGAGAAGAGTTATTTATCAGGAAAAGATAGTTAATTTTTTGACAAATTCTTTTAAACAAAACAGATTCAGTCATGCTTATATATTTTTAGGACCAGAGGGGGTAGGCAAGGCTTTTATAGCAAAATATTTTGCGCAATTTGTAAATTGTGAGAACAGAGATATTGCTCCCTGCTTAGTGTGTTCAAATTGCATCAGGATTGAAAATAACAACCACCCCGATGTGTATTGGATAAAACCAGAAGAGGGTTCTCAGGGGATAAAGATAGAAGCGATACGTGGTTTACAGGAGAGGATTTCTCTTAAACCATACGAAGCAAAATTCAAGATATTCATTCTGGAAAAAGCAGATTATCTATTGGAGGATGCTGCTAATTGTCTGCTTAAAACTTTAGAAGAGCCTCCTCTTTTTTCCATTTTGATTCTTCTTGCTGAAGAAAAAGAGAGATTCTTGCCGACAATTATCTCCCGTTGTCAGATAGTAAGATTTACTTTATTAAAAAGGGAAGTCATAGAGAAATTTCTCGAGGAAAATTATCAAATGGATAACAGTAAAATTTATTTTTATAGTAAATTTGCCGAAGGAAGCCTCGGAAAAGCCATTGCTCTCGTGGAAGCCAATTATATAAATAAACGCGATTTAATACTGGAAAGATTTTTGGAAAGAAAAAAAATTGATAGCGATTTATTATGGAAGGAAAAAAAGCATCTCTTAGATGCCTTAAGTTTATTAAGCGGAATATTTAGAGATGCGTTTTTAGAAAAACTTGGTTTAGACAACCTTGTGGTTAACACAGACCGCAAAGAATTGATTGAAAAAATTGCGCTTTCTTACTCTTGGGAGGAATTGTATAATCTTCTGGATAAATTTAATTTTTATTATACTTTCCTACAGCACAACGCTAATTTACGGCTTATTCTAACTAACCTGGAGATAGACCTTAGTAGAGGAGTTAAGCTAAATTAGTGTTGAAGGAAAAGAATTATGTTAGTAGTTCAGATAAGGTTAAGAGAGGCAGGTAAAATCTCACTTTTTGAAATTAGTGAGGAATTAAAACCTAAGGTAGGAGATTTTGTAATTGTTGAACAGGACAGAGGTCTTGATTATGGACAGGTTCTTACTGAACCCGAGGTAATTACCGATTTAACCAAAAAGGAACCCATCTATAAGGTTGTACGCATTG
>JBFWKV010000074.1:0-5713 GCA_050252475.1 Candidatus Omnitrophota bacterium
GAACGTTAAGAGGAAATGACCATGGAAGGAAACGGACCGGGGGGGGTAGCTATCATGGTGGAACTCCTTACCGATAATAAAAATCGTGCTGCTGCTGAGATTAGAACTATATTTTCCCGAAAGGGTGGTAATCTCGCAGGTGCAGGTAGTGTGAGCTGGATTTTCCATAAGAAAGGATTTATTGTGGTTAATAAGAATGAGATTGAAGAAGAGAAGTTAATGGATATAGTAGTAAATGCGGGAGCAGAGGATATGACTACCCAGGAAGATACTTATGAAATTACTACCTCTGTTCAGGATTTTGAAAAAGTTAAACAGGCTTTATCTGATGCTCAAGTAAAATATATCTCTGCGGAAATTACTATGTTACCTACCAATACTGTTAAGCTCACAGGAGATACTGCAAAACAGGTACTTGCGTTAGTTCAGGAATTAGAGGACCACGATGATGTGAGAAATGTCTACGCTAACTTTGATGTTCCTGATGATATTATAAAAGAAGTAGCAGACGGTCAGTGATAAATTATCTCCAATTTTTCCTGCTGGAAAACGATATTTCATAAAAGACTATTTTTATCCTTTACAATTTCCCTCCTTAAGTTATATAATTAAAACTTGTATCAAACTAAAACATTTATTTTTCAAAAGTTAGTGGTTCTTAAGATGCGTATTTTAGGAGTTGATCCTGGTTTATATATTACCGGTTATGGGGTTTTAGAGGTTAATTGCAATTTTACTCCTCATATTTTAGAAGCAGGAGTGATAAGGACCACACAAAAACTTTCTTTACCCCAGAAGGTGGGTAAGATTTATCGTGGGATAAAGAGATTGGTGGAGGAATTTCAGCCCAATTTTATTGTATTAGAAGAACTTTACTCTCATTATCGTCATCCGAGAACCGCCATTCTTATGGGGCATGCAAGGGGGGTAATAAGTCTGGTTGCTGAGGAGAAAAAAATTTCGCTCATTGGATATTCTGCAACACGCATAAAAAAAGTCCTCTTGGGAAAAGGTAATGCTACAAAAGAACAAGTTCAGAGGATGGTTCAATATCTCCTTGGGTTGAAGAAGATTCCTCAACCGGATGATGTTTCAGATGCTTTAGCTTTGGCTATTGCCCATGCACGTATATTAAATAGGACTTCCTTACTTTCAAAAGCAGGTTGTAGCTCTAAAAAAAATCTATTTTCTCTGAAATGATTTCTCGGATAGAAGGGAAAATTGTTGAGAAAAAAGATAACCAGATTATTCTTGAGGTTCAAGGAATATGCTATGAAGTTCTTATTCCTCCTACAGTTATGTATAATATTGAGAAGAATTATTCAGAGAAAGATGTTATTTCTTTAGTTACTTATCACTATCATCAGATAGAGCCCAATCGGAGCATACCAGTGTTAATTGGATTTACTAATGAAGTAGAGCGAGAATTTTTTGAACATTTTATTAGCGTTTCAGGAGTAGGACCAAGGACTGCAGTTAAAGCTTTGAATATACCTATCTCCCGAATAGCCCGCGCGATTGATGAAGGAGATATAGGTATTTTGAGTTCCTTACCCGGGATAGGCAGACAGAGAGCAAAAGAGATAATTGCGAAACTACAGGGTAAGATTGGGAAATTTGGCTTAATTCAGGACGAGGAAGTTACAAGAGAAAAAATAGAAAAAGATAATCTTGAAAAAGAAGCCTTGGCTATTCTTCTACAACTGCAATATAAGAAATATGAAGCAGAAAAGATGATTAAAGAAGCGCTGGCGAGGAATCCGGATATAGAAAATACAGAGGAACTACTAAACGAAATTTATCGTAATCGCAAAACAGAAAGATAAATAATATGCCAGAGGAGAGAGAAAGGATAATAATCCCCCAGGAAACGGAAGAAGATTTAATATTTAATCTTTCTTTGAGACCTCAACGTTTAACTGAGTTTATCGGACAGAAACAGGTTGTTGATAGTTTAAATATAGCTATTTCTGCTGCTCTGAGCAGGAAGGAACCTTTGGAACATATTTTACTTGCTGGACCACAGGGGTTGGGTAAAACCTCGCTTGCCCATATAATTGCTCATGAAATGGGGACGAAAATAACCGCCACTTCGGGACCGGCGATAGAACGTGCGGGAGATTTAATCGGGATACTTACTAATTTAGAGAAAGGGGATATTCTATTTATTGATGAGATTCATCGTCTTTCAAAAGTTGTAGAGGAATTTCTTTATCCAGCTATAGAGAATTTCCAGATAGATTTTGTTTTAGACAAAGGGCCCTATGCTAAGACGATAAAGTTTAATCTTAAACCTTTCACACTTATTGGAGCTACTACCCGTGCGGGACTTTTAAGTGCGCCTTTACGCGGAAGATTTGGCATTTTTTATCATCTTGATTTCTATACAGAAGAAGAAATTATGGAGGTTGTTAAACGTTCTGCCAGGATTCTGGATGTAGAGATTGACAAAGGAGCAGTTGAGGAAATTGCCAGGCGGTCACGGGGTACTCCGCGGGTAGCAAACAGGTTATTACGGCGGGTGCGAGACTATGCCCAGGTGAAGGGCAAAGGTGTAATTACCCACGAGATAGCAGTTAAGGCTTTGGAGATGCTGGGGATAGATAAACTTGGGTTGGATACCCTTGATATTAAGGTTTTGAGGACAATTATTGATTACTTTAAAGGAGGACCGGTGGGTATTGATGCACTTGCTGCTACCATGAACGAAGAACCTGATACTTTAGTAGATTTGGTAGAACCGTATTTATTAAAGATTGGATTTTTAAAAAGGACCGCGCGGGGAAGAGAAGCTACAATACGGGCTTATGAACACTTTGGGATACCTTTCCCTAAGGAAATGCAAAGAGATTTTTTGAAGCCATAAGTGAGATGGCAAATTTACTTTTACATATCTGCTGTGGACCTTGTGCTATTTATCCTGTTTCTCTGCTGAGAGAGATGGGTTATAAGATAACGGGTTTTTTCTATAATCCCAACATTTATCCTGAAGAGGAATTTCTGAAAAGGAAGGAGGCTCTTTACATATTGTCAGAGAGAGAAAACTTTGAGGTGGTTTATACTAATTATTCAGGCGAGGATTTTTTCTCAAATTTTTTCCCAAATCAGGAATCTGTTCTCTCTCAAGCTCAACGTTGTCCAAAATGTTGGGAGATGCGTTTGTTAAAAACCGCTGATTATGCCATAAATAATGGTTTTGATTTATTCTCTACAACGCTTTTAGTAAGTCCTTTTCAGGATCAGAATAAAATAAAAATGTTAGGAGAAGAAATTGCGCAAAGATACGGAACTATATTTTTATATCGTGATTTTAGAACCGGATTTCGTGAGGCGCAAAATAAAGCAAAGGAGTTGAAACTTTACCGCCAGAATTATTGTGGTTGTTTATATAGTAAGATGGAAAGGGAAAGGAAAGTAGCACGGAATTCACCAAAATGATTACTACTTTGGGTAAGTTTTTTATAATAATAGGGATAATCCTCATCGGGATAGGGATTATTCTTAATCTTGGGGGGAAAATCCCTTGGTTTGGGAAGTTTCCCGGTGATATTATAATTGAAAAGAAGAATTTCAGTTTCTATTTTCCCATTACAACCTGTTTTCTATTAAGTATTATTTTAAGTTTTATTATTTGGTTCATAAGCCGTTTTCTGGAATGATATATATAGATGAAGAAATTTTTCCTGCTCTTATTATTTCTCGTAAATCCTCTTTTGATTTTTGCTCAAGAAGAAGACCTGCCTGTAATATTGCGCGTAGCAATATTTAATAACGTTTCTTCTGTAGAGATTTCTCTTTACGAAAGCTGTAGTGTAGAAACGTTATATACTTCCGAGTTAATAGAAATAATTTCTTCCCTGAAAAGAGAGAAAGTTTATCCTTTACCTGAAGGATTGATGTTAGGTCGTCGCATTTATAAAACCCACGGTATAAAGATTAAACCTTTAAGAGAAGCGGGAGAGATTATTATAAATGGACGTAAATATAGAGGAGAGATAGATATTATAAAGACCAAGGACCTTAAACTCCTTGTGGTTAATCACATTGAGCTGGAAAATTATCTTTACGGTGTTCTTTCTCATGAAGTTTCTATACACTGGCCACTTGAGGCACTAAAGGCTCAGGCGATTGCTTCCCGTACTTATGCCCTGTATCAACGTAAGGTAAACGGAGATAAAGATTATGATTTAACCGGTGATTTTTATTCTCAGGTATATGGTGGAAGTAGTGCAGAGAGATACCGTTCCACGCGTGCCATTAATCTCACTAAAGGAAAAGTTCTTGTTTATAAAGGAGAAATTTTCCCTGCATATTTTCATGCTACTTGTGGAGGAGCAACTGAAGATGCGTCTGAATTATGGGATATCGATATCCCCCCCTTGAAGGGGGTAAAGTGTGATTTTTGTTATCAATCACCACATTTTTTATGGGAGAGGTTTATTCCTATGAGAGAGCTGAGGGAGAAGTTGAGTGCTTATGGATATAGAGTTGCGGGGAAGCTTCTCGGTATAATTCCTGAAGGAAGAAATCCCAGCGGACGTATAAGGCGATTAAAAATTATTACCGATAAAGGAAATTTCAGTATTTCTGCTAAAGAATTTCGTCAGATTTTTGATCCCCAGGTGATTAGAAGTACAAATTTTGAGATAGAATTTGAACCCGATGGAGCAATATTCCGCGGTTATGGCTGGGGACACGGGGTAGGGCTTTGTCAATGGGGAGCATATTTTATGGCAATTAAGGGCTATAAAGCAGAAGAGATTCTTAAATACTATTATCCGGGAGCAGAAATAAAAAAAATCAGTTATCGGTAAAAGGTTACCATTAATTGATAATTTTATAAATGCATATTTCTGAATTTGATTATAGTCTACCTAAAGAGCTGATAGCACAATTTCCGAGAGAGAAGCGCGATAGTGCTCGTTTACTTGTCATAGAAAGAAAAAATAAGAAAATTATCCATAGAACTTTTCCTGAGATTATAGAATATTTACATCTGGAGGATGTCTTAGTTTTGAATGATACTAAAGTTATTCCTGCAAGACTATGGGGAAGGCGTAAGAAAACAGGTGGAAAAGTTGAGATATTTCTTCTTGAAAGGATAGATGAGTTTAGTTTCCGCGTTTTGGTTAGAGCAAGAGGAAGGTTAGAAACGGGGGAACACATTGATTTCAAAAATAATCTTCTTTCAGGAGTGTTGTTTGATAAAGATAAGGAGGGTTTTAGAATATTTAGGTTTACAGAAAACAACGATTCTTTTTATGAGAAGCTATATATGGCAGGAGAAATTCCCTTACCCCCTTATATAAAAAGAAAACCCACGCAGTTTGATAGAGAAAGATATCAAACTGTATATGCAAAAAAAGAAGGTGCAGTGGCTTCTCCCACTGCAGGGTTACACTTTACTCAGGAGTTGTTAGAGGAGATAAAGAATAAAGGGATAAACGTTACTTATCTAACTTTACATATAAATTATGCTACCTTTAATCCTGTTAAAGAAGAACATATTGAAAAGCATAAGATGTATAAAGAATATTTTGAATTTCCTGAAGAGACCGCTAGAATCATTGCCGATGTGAGAAAAAAAGGTAGAAAAGTTTTAGCGGTAGGTACCACCACCTGTCGAGTCCTTGAGACTGTAGCCCAGCATCAACAGATTTCAGCCATTAGTCCTCAGTTATCAGCAGAAAATGGTTGGACTGATTTATTCATC
>JBFWKV010000075.1:0-5665 GCA_050252475.1 Candidatus Omnitrophota bacterium
TTTCTGCCCTGGAAATAAACATTTCCTGTCCAAATATAGAATCTGAAGGAGAGTGTCTTTTTGCTCAGGATATTTATCTTACCTATGGAGTGGTAAAGGCAGTGAGGGAGTCGACGAGTAAAACAATCATTGTTAAACTTTCTCCCAATGTTACAGACATTGTTTCTATTGCTCAGGCAGCTTTTGATGCGGGAGCAGATGCTTTATCTTTAATAAACACTTTTTTTGGCATGGATGTTGATGTGGAGACAAGGAAATCAAAATTGGGCTGTCTCTATGGAGGGCTGAGTGGTCCGGCAATTAAGCCTATTGCCTTATATATGGTTCACAAAGTAAGTAGGGCAGTTAATCTACCCATAATTGGAATGGGAGGGATTGTTTCTGCGGAAGATGCCCTACAGTTTTTTATCTGTGGTGCTACTTGTGTATCTATAGGAACAGGTAATTTTATTAATCCTGAAATTACCAAGGATATTTTAAGAGGAATTGAGGAATATCTTAGAAAGCATAAGTTAAGCAGTATAAAAGAAATTAGAGGAAAACTCCAGATTTAGCAAAGTTTATTTGAGATATTCCGGCAATTTTTAATTGTTTGCGAACAAAATAAGGATAACTGATTTAAAGAGCGCCAAATATTAAATGGTAAAAAAGCCAGTTGATAATCGCTTAATAGTTGCTCTGGATGTAGAGAAGATTTCCGAAGCAGAAAGAGCTGTAGAAATGCTGGTTCCCGCGGTAAAGATTTTTAAAGTGGGTGCGCAACTCTTTACCGCGTGCGGGCCTCAAGTTATAGATTGTGTGAAGAAAAAAGGAGGGGAGGTATTTTTAGATTTGAAATATCATGACATCCCCCATACGGTAGCTAAAGCAGTAGAAATTGCTACTCTCAGTGGTGTTTTTATGCTTACCCTTCATATTCAGGGAGGATTCTGGATGCTGAAGCGTGCTTTGGATATTGCAAGGGCGGTTGCGAAAGAGAAAAAAATAAACCGTCCGTTTCTTTTAGGAGTAACGGTACTTACGAGTTTAGAACATGACGACCTTCTTCAGTTAGGTATAGGAAGAGGTGTGGATATGCAGGTACTCCATCTTACCCGCCTGGCGCTTAAAGCGGGATTAGACGGAGTTGTTTCTTCTTCTGAAGAAGCAAGGATGATTAGACAAAATTTTGGAGAAAAACCGCTGATCGTTACTCCAGGGATACGTTTAAAGAAATTGTCTTCCGATGACCAGAAAAGAATATCCACACCCGAGGAAGCTATTAGAGCAGGAGCGGATTATATTGTAGTGGGAAGGCCGATCCTTAAGGCAAATAATCCTTTAAAAGAGGCGGAGAAAATATTGGCTTTATTAAAAGCAGAAGAGGAAATTCTCAAAGAGGAGGGTAGCATATGACCAAAGAAGAAGTTATGGATATTCTGACGAAAACAGGAGCAATCCTAAATGGCCATTTTATTCTCTCTAGCGGTTTACACTCAGATAAATATATTCAGTGTGCTTTAACGCTTCAGTATCCTAAGTATACTGCCTGGCTTGCGCGTGCCATTGCTGATAAATTTCGCACGGAAATGATTACCGTAGTGCTTTCTCCCGCAGTAGGAGGAATTGTTTTAGGGCAGGAGGTAGCCAAGGCTGTAGGTGCGAGAGCAATTTTTGCGGAGCGAGAAGAAGGTAAAATGACTTTAAGAAGAGGTTTTATCCTTACTAAAAATGATCGTGTGTTAATTGTAGAAGATGTAATTACTACCGGTTCTACCATAGAGGAGTTGATTAAACTGGTAAGAGAAAACGAAGCAAGGTTAATTGGAGTTTCTTCAATTGTAAATCGTTCTACTGAAAGATTGGCCTTCAAAGACCGTTATGAATATTTAGTCAACATTCCTATAAAAAATTATTCTGAGCAAGATTGCCCTCTTTGCAAAGATAACGTTCCTGCTGTCAAATTAGGCAGTCGGGGGTTGAAATAAAATAATTTTTTTATAAAATAAGAAGAGGTTGGTTATGGAAAAGAAACTGAAAATAGGATTACCCAAAGGAAGTCTTCAGGAAGCAACTTTCTATCTTTTTAAAAAAGCAGGTTTTAAAATTTCTCTTTCTGAACGTTCGTATTTTCCTTCTATTGATGATCCAGAGATTGAACCTGTGCTTTTGAGAGCACAGGAAATACCACGGTATGTTGAAACAGACCTTGATTGCGGGATAACCGGTGAGGACTGGATTCAGGAAAATGGCGCCTCTGTGAAAGAAATTTGTGAATTAGTATATGCAAAACAGTCTCTTAAACCTGTTCGCTGGGTAATTGCAGTGCCTGAAGGGTCTTCCATAAAAACCATAAAAGACCTTAATGGTAAACAAATAGCCACTGAATTGGTTAATGTGACCAAGAGATTTTTAGAAAAAAACGGAATAAAAGCCTCTGTAGAATTCTCTTGGGGGGCAACGGAAGCAAAGGTGGCTCAGGGGTTGGTAGAAGCGGTAGTGGAACTTACTGAAACCGGTAAGAGCCTTAAGGCAAATAAGTTGAGAGAAATTGCTACCCTTTGTAAGTCAACTACTAAATTTATTGCTAACCCCAAGAGCTGGCAGGACAAATGGAAAAGAGATAAGATGGAGCAAATTGCTCTGCTTCTCCAAGGAGCAATTAACTCCGAGACAAAAGTAGGGTTGAAGATGAATGTTGAAGAAAAGAATCTAAAGAAAATTATTAAAATTCTTCCCGCTATGCGCAACCCTACAGTCTCTAAACTTACTCAGAAAGGATGGACGGCAATAGAAGTTATTGTGGAAGAGGAAGTTGTGCGCGGTCTTATCCCTAAATTAAAACGTTTGGGGGCGGAGGGAATAATTGAATACCCTTTGAACAAAGTGATTTATTAAAATAAAAAAAGGAGGGTAAGATGCCTTGTGGAAGGAAACGTAAATTAAGGAAAATTAAAACCCACAAGAGGAAAAAAAGAAGAAGAGCCCTGCGTCATAGAAAGAAGGAATGGTAATTTTTACAATTTAAATTTCACCGGATATAATATATAAAAAGATGGTGAGGAGAGGGGTATTTTTTTTGATTGAGGTGTTTATCTTTTTGTCTTTTTCAGGATGCAATTCTGGACAAATATACAAAGTCGAAGAATTTGGGAAGATAAAAAATGTTTTAAACGAATTTATAGGAGAGAGGAAAGAACCTACTATTTACGCACATTACTTATCCGCTATTTTTTATGAGAATGAAAATAATTTTGACCAGGCGATAGAAGAATATAAAAAAGTTTTAGAATATGAATCCGATAATTCATATGTTCGGTCTCGATTGGCAACTTGTTATTTGAAGAAAGGAGAAATTGGTGAAGCGATAAAAGAATTTCAATCTGTTTTGCAACTTCAGCCAGAAGATGTACAGGTAAGATTTATTCTTGCCCTTCTTTATACCTCTCTGGGAGAATTTGGAGAAGCAGCTCAGGAATATGAAGAAATTCTAAAATTAAATCCTCGTGATTTTCTTGCTCTTACCTCTCTGGCTGATCTTTATGTCAGTCAGGAGAAGATTCAGGAGGCAATAGAAGTATATAAGAAGTTAATTAAGGAAAGGGGTGACTCTTCTCTTTTACGCTTTAATTTGGGGATTCTCTATGCCCGTTTTAATCAGATTGATGAAGCAATTTCCCAGATGCAAAAGGCAATAGAATTAGAACCGCGCAATATCCAGGCTATTATAAGTATGGGTATGCTCTATGAGTTAAAAGGAGAGAATAATTTAGCAATTGAGAATTTCAGAAAAGCACTTCAGCTTGAACCCGGCAATGTCAAAATTAATTTTTTATTAGCAGAAGCTTTATTTAAAAATGGACAGGTGGAAGAAGCAATAGAGCAATATCTAAAGATTATCCATAATTATCCTGATGAAGTCAGAGGATATATAGAATTAAGTCTTATCTATATTCAGAAAAAAAAATATAAAGAAGCAATAGATGTTCTTAAGAATGCCCTTGCAAAAAATATAAACTCACGAAAAGATGAACTTTACTTTCTCTTGGGGATTGCGCATAATTTTAATCATGAATATGGACTGGCAGAATCTGCCTACCGGAAGGCGATAGAATTTAATCCAAAACATTCGCGGGCACATTTTTATCTGGGAGCACTTTATGAAGAACAGAAGAGGAATGATGAGGCAATTGAATATTTGAAGAAGGCAATAGAGCTTGACCCTTTAAATGCCGAGGCTTTGAATTATTTAGGTTATATGTATGCAGAGGAAGGGATAAATCTTGATGAAGCGGTTGACTTGATTAGTCGTGCGCTCGAGCAAGAACCAGAAAACGGAGCATACCTTGATAGTCTGGGGTGGGCTTATTTTAAAAAGGGAATGGTTGATAAGGCGTTATCCTATATAGAAAAAGCAGTAGAAATACTTCCCAACGATCCAGTAATTTTAGACCACTTAGGAGATATATATTTTGAGAAAGGTTTTTTAGATAAAGCACACGAAGCATGGAAGAAGTCTTTAGAATTGGATTCTCAACAAGAAAAAGTAAAAGAAAAACTGGAGAAATTTGAAAATGAATAAGGATTATTCCCCCGAGTTAATTTGCACTCTGGAAGAGAAGTGTAGAAAGATTAGAAGAATGATTATTGAGATGCTTGCTAAAGCAGGTTCAGGACACCCGGGCGGTTCTTTGTCTTCTACAGAGCTGGTTGTTTGTCTTTTTTTTGTGCATCTTAAGCATAATCCTAAAGACCCCTCATGGGCTCAGAGAGATAGGTTTCACCTTTCCAAAGGACATAGTTGTCCTGTTTTATATGCTGTTTTGTCAGAATGCGGATATTTTAGTAAAGAAGAGCTTTTTACATTAAGAAAATTAGGGTCAATTCTTCAGGGACATCCCGACCGCAGAACACCCGGAATAGAAGTAGCAAGTGGATCATTAGGACAGGGACTTTCTGTGGCTTTAGGAATGAGTCTGGCAGGTAAACTGGATGGTTTAAATTACAGGGTTTACTGTTTGATGGGCGATGGAGAAATCCAAGAGGGAAATGTATGGGAAGCGGCTATGGCGGCAAGCCATTATAAATGTGATAATCTCTGCGTAATGCTGGATTATAATGGATTCCAAATAGATGGTAAAGTAAAGGATATTATGAACCTCGAACCTCTAAAGGATAAATGGCAGGCTTTTGGATGGCATACCATTGAGATAGATGGACACAATATTAGAGAAATTCTTTCTGCGTACGATGAGGCAAAGTTAATAAAAGGAAAGCCTACAATTATCATTGCTAAAACGGTAAAAGGGAAAGGGGTCTCTTTTATGGAAAATACTGTGGATTTCCATGGACGGGCTCCTAATCCGCAGGAGACAAAAAAAGCTTTAGAAGAGATTGGTGGAGAATAGAATATTAGCTTTACCTAATTTTATTTTGCAGTGGTAAAACACATTTTGTTAATTTAGTAGAATTTAATCAAGATAACCTCCTTAATTATAACCAGCGAGGCGAAATGGGTGAAATGTTATATCAACGCGATGTTTACGGTCAGACTTTAGTAGAGTTAGGTAGAAAAAACAATAATATTGTAGTTCTGGATGCAGACCTTTCCAGTTCTACCCGCACTTCTTTTTTTGCGAAAGAATTCCCCGAGAGATTTTTTAATTTTGGAGTGGCAGACCAGAAT
>JBFWKV010000076.1:0-5631 GCA_050252475.1 Candidatus Omnitrophota bacterium
GACAAAACCAACCGCAGAAAAACCTTCCCAGAAGAATTGTAAAAATCAGGATAAATAAAGTAATAACAAATAATTTGGGCAGGATATGGATTGAGAAGAACAAAGAAAGATTAAGTAGAGGGTCTGAATAAATAAATTCCCGGGAGAAAATTACAAAAATAAAAAGAAAAAATATCTGGTTTATTCGGCGCAGAAAAATAAGCTTCGAAAAGCTTCTCACTTATTATTTAATAATTAGACTCTCTGGCTCTGATTTTTTAGAAGAAGGTTTTTTTGACTTGGGAGCCAGCGAAATACTAATTATTGTTCTTGTGGCGGTTGCTTCTACAGTAATAATACAGGATTCTGCCTCTTTCTCAAAATTAAGCACCCTTCTCCCATACTCTACCACATTAAGCATAAACCAACCATGCTGGGGCATTTGCTCACGGTAGAAATTTACCACCTGGTCAGCTGTCGGTGAACCAGTATAGCGCAGAAGTCCCACCCGTCCTTCTTCGTTCTGGAAAATAAAAGACTCATCAGCAATGAGTTTGAATCCCTGAGGTACAGGAACATCAGCAAATTTGAGCAAAGGAGCGGTTTCTAAAGGCTTATCCGGAGAAGTTCTCTGAATGGGAAAAGAAGCACAACCCATTAAAAAGATTAGGCAAAAAATTAAAAACACACATTTATTAATCATCCTTACTCCTTTCTTCCCGGAAAAAGAAAAGCACTAATTTTCTTTCTCGCTGTTTCAATAATAACAGAAAAATGGATACAAGTCAAATAAATTCAGCTGATTGTTATCTCTTCTATATGGAGATTATAGTCGGATTTAACCTCAATATTTGAGCGGTATTTCTTAGCAATATTGCGGATAAAATGCATATATTCCCGAGAAAGTTTCTTCTCCAGAGCAGGATGAACCAGAAGGGTAATTTTTCTTTTTCTCTGCTCCAGAAGAAACTTTCTCAATTTCCGCAATGCTTCGTTAGCCAGGGTGGTAAGAGATTTCACATGCCCTAACCCCTGACAGTAAGGACATTTTTCATAGAATACACTTTCTATACTAATTCTTCTCCGTTCGCGCGTCATTTCAATGAGACCAAATTGCGAGAAGGGATAGAGTTTAATCTTTGCTTTATCCTCTTTAAGTGCCTCTTTAAGCGTATGAAAAACTTTCTCACGGTGTTCCGGTATAACCATGTCAATAAAATCAATAATGATTATTCCTCCTAAATTGCGCAGACGAATCTGGCGGGCAATTTCCTCTGCGGCCTCTTTATTTACGATAAAAGCAGTTTCCTCCAGCGTCTTACCCTTGCCCGGCTTTCCCGTAAATTTACCTGAGTTAACATCTATAGAAACAAGGCTTTCAGTCTGTTCAATCACTATATATCCTCCACTTCTTAACTGGACTATCCGTTTGTAAAGGCTTTCTATCTCTTTATCTATGCCCATCTTTGTAAAAAGCGGAGTTTCTTCTTGATATAAACGGATTCTTTTTCTTAGCTGGGGGGAAAAATAATTTATGAAATGTAACGCCTTGCGATATTCCTCTTTAGAATCAATAAAAACATTATCAATCTCTTCAGTGAAAAAATCGCGCAGTATTCTTATAACCAGGTCACTTTCTTCGTGGAGAAGATAAGGAGCTTTTACGCGTCTTGATAAGCGAGAGATTCTTTCCCAGTTTCTCAAAAGATAGTGCATGTCCCTCTGAAATTCCCGCTCTTCTGCTTTTTCTCCTGCAGTACGAGCAATGATACCGATACCCGGAGGAAGTTTTAGCTTTTTTAGGATTGCTCTTATGCGTTCGCGTTCTTTTCTATCGGTAATCCGACGGGAAATTCCGATACGTGGGTCATTGGGCATAAGGACTAAATGCTTTCCGGGAAGACTGATATGAGTAGTTAGACGAGGTCCTTTTTTTCCAAACGGCTCCTTTACCACCTGAACTATTACTTCTTCATTTATTTTTAATTTTTCCTCAATGGAATATTTTCCCCGAGAAAAATGTTTTTCGTTCTCCTCTTCGGTGAGAAATTCTTCTTCTAAATCTAAAGGAGGCTCAACCACATCTGCCACATAGAGAAAACCATTCTTCTCCAGTCCTATATCCACAAAAGCAGCACCAATCCCCGGCACAAGAGCAGTAACCTTACCCTTATAAATATTTCCCACTAACTGCTGAACATCTCTTCTCTCCACAAAGAAATCGTTAAGTTTACGACCGACCACAACCGCAACTCTTACTTCTCCCGCTTCAACATTAATCAGAATATCTTTTGACATCTTTGTTCTCTTATTTATTAAATAAATTCGCTTCTCACGGAGATAATTCCAATTCCCTCAGGAAGTTCTTTTTGCAACTTCTTGCTGAACACCTCCGGTTCCATGGGTGGTTCAAGATAAAAAGTAACCTCTTCATCAAAGCTTTCTACCCCCAGTTTTAAAGCGCGTTTAAAACTTATGCGGGGGCGGGGATTGAATCCCTTGGTTAGCACGAAAGGAACCTGGGCTCTGCGCAAAGCACGCTGAAAAACTCTCAGAAGGTCCAGCTGTGATATGTAAATCATAAGTCCAGTTTTACTGTATTTAACAATGAGCTTCTGCATCTTTAGAAAACACTACTCAAAATAATAATTTAATTTCATTCATTATTTATGAATCAAGAGATTAAAATTCTCCTTTATAAAATCTCTTTATCAGCTCAACCGCCTCTTGGGGAGTATCCGCAATTCTAAATAGTTTGAGGTCTTCCGGAGATATGCACCCTTCTTTAAGCATGGTATTTTTAATCCAGGTAATTAAACCCTGCCAGTATTTGCTTCCCATAATTATCACCGGGAATGAAGAAACACGTCTTGTCTGAATGAGGGTGAGTGCTTCAAACAGTTCATCCAGCGTGCCGAAACCACCGGGAAAAATCACAAACGCTTTGGCATATTTCACAAACATAACTTTGCGACAGAAAAAATATTTAAAATTGAGTAATTCTCCTATATAAGGATTTGGTTTTTGCACTATTGGAACTTCAATATTCAAACCAATGGACCTGCCATGGGCCCGTTTTGCTCCCTTATTGGCTGCCTCCATTATCCCTGGACCGCCTCCCGTAATTATCGCATATCCCTTTTTAGCCAGTAAATAAGCCAACTCTTCTGCCATTTTATAATAGACTGAGCCCCGCTTAATGCGCGAAGAGCCAAATATAGAAATTGCCGGACCTATTCTGGATAAAACTTCAAAACCTTCCACAAACTCTGCCATAATACGAAAAATTCGCCAGGGTTCTTCGGTGGTAAAATCATTCTTCACTATCCTCTTCATCTCTGCCTCCTTTTAATGATACGGATATTTACTTATTTTAGCTGGTGGATTTGAATAAGATTGGTTTTCCCTTCTTTTCCCATGGGATTGGAACCGGTGATAATAATTTTAGTTTTGCTTCTCAATATCTTCAACTTCTTAAATAGAGAATCCAAGCTTAAAGGTAATTTTTCCAGAGACATTTTCAAAGGAAAAAGAATGGCATAAACTCCCCAGAAAATATTCAATTTTCTTAAAACACTTTTTGAGGGAGTAAGGGCAAAAATGGGTGATTTAGGTCTGAATTTGGATACCCAGCGCGCAGTTTCGCCTGTATAAGTAGGCACCACAATTGCCTTTGCCTCAAGTTTATAGGAGGTCCAGACTGCTGAATAAGAAACCGCTTCCAGAATGGAAATGTCCTTTTCAATCCTCTGGGTAAGGTATTTCAAATAGGGAAATTTTTTCTCCGTAATCAGCGAAACTTTATAAAGAGTTGAAACTGCTTCTACGGGATATTTTCCGATAGCAGTTTCTTCCGACAGCATTAGACAGTCTGCTCCATCAAAAATAGCATTGGCAATATCGGTTACCTCTGCCCGCGTAGGTAAAGGACTGGAAACCATGGAAGAAAGAATCTGAGTAGCGACAATAACCGGTTTGCCTTTAAGATTACATTTCTCAATAATCTCCTTCTGAAGGAGCGGTAGTTTCTCCAACGAAGTTTCTATACCCAGGTCTCCTCTTGCCACCATTATACCGTCACTTTCCTCAATAAGTGAGTCTATGTTTCTGATTGCTTCTTTTTTCTCAATCTTGGCAATAAGAAAAATGTTTTTCCCTTCTCTCCTCAAGATACTTCTTACCTTAGCCACATCCTCTCCATTCTTCACAAAAGAGAGGGCAAGAAAATCGGGATTTAAACTTGAAGCAAAGATAATTTTTTTATTGTTTCTCTCCTCTTTTATATAATCATCAAGCACAATTTCAGGAATATTCACACCCTTGCCCGGCATTATCTCTCCGGAATTTTCCACAAGGCAATCCACTTCTTTATCTTTCACTCTTAAAACCCGAAGTTTTATCAAACCATCATTGATATAGATAAAGCTTCCTTTTCTTACCCCTTTAAGCACCTCAGGATAATTGAGACTTAATTTTTCCTCATTACCTAAAATTTTTTTGCTGGTAAAGGTAAGCTGACTTCCCTTCTTCAGCAATACCACCTTTTTCTCCAACGGTCCTAACCTTAACTTTGGTCCCGGAACATCCACAAGGATCCCCAGAGGAGAGTTTAATTTTTCTGCCACCCGGCGTAATTCGCGGATTAAATTTATCTGCTGATTTGCTTTACCATGAGAGAGGTTTATGCGGGCAATATCCATCCCCCTCAAGATAAGTTTTTCCATAATCAGAGGAGAAGAAGAAGCGGGTCCAATAGTGGCAATTATTTTCGTGCGATTCCAGTAACGCATATAAATCTATTAAAGTATTCTTAAAACTTTTATTTTACAGAGTCCCTTCTCTAAAACCAACAAAAAACCATATCTATGAAAATTTAATCATAGCAATTTAACCAATTATCGTCAATATATTTTATTCAATAACCAGTTTACAAACAACCTGTTTGTGAACTTTGTTCTTAAGCATGAGGTTAAATCTTTCCTTCAGATTAGTAAAATCATCTTCTTTAAGAAATAACCAAAAAGAGCCCCTGGGCTTTTCCAGATAATTCAAAAATTCTGATAAATCTTGAATAAAAACTATCTTTTTGCCGAGGTAAAAGACAAGACTGGGTTTGGGAAATCTGTAAGCAATTATGGTATCCTCGAGTTTAATCTCTTTTTTCACCCGCTCAAGCAAGGATTTAGTGGAACGAAAGTTGCTAAAATCGCGGGCAAATAACTGATAAAAAATAAAAAGAGAAACAAGCGGAATAATAGATACGCTGGCAAAAAGTAAAAGATTTTTCCGGCGCAAGGCTAAAAATAGACAAAGCCCACTCAGACAAACAAAAGAAAAAAGAAGATAAAGAATCTCTATTTCCAGATTGTATCTTTTCTTTAAGAAAATTTTACTCCCGATAAGTGCCAAAACCAGAAAAACGAGAAGAATAATTATGGAATAAATAATTTTTTTCCTATATTCAATATCTTTCTTCAGGAAATTACTCTCCCAGAATTGAGCAAGCATAATACTCAAGCAGGGAAAAAGAGAAATAACATAGGTGGGGATTTTTGAGCGGGAGAGGCTGAAGAAAAGAAAAACCACGAGAAACCAAACAATAAGAAAGCGATGAGTGGAGATTTTTATACGCAACCAGGGTAGAAAAACTGT
>JBFWKV010000077.1:0-5589 GCA_050252475.1 Candidatus Omnitrophota bacterium
ATCTTTGGCATAGACCAACAAATATCCTCTGCCTTTTTCTGGATTAAAATTAAAACTCTGAATAGTCATTTCTGGTTCAAGATATGAGGTTAATTTTTTAATAATTTCTGTTGTATATTTCTGGCTTTGATAAAATCTGTTGATTTTTTTAAAAGTAGAGTTAAGGGTTAATATCTTTTTTTCTAACTGACTTACCTGAAGTAAATCTGCCTTTCTTGCTTCTAATTTTATTCTTACATCATCTAAATAATTATCTGCTTGTATTTTAAGAACTAACAACAAAAGCAAAAAGAATAACAATAAAAATATACTGATTGTACCATTTATTAAAATCAAACGTAACCTTTTTTCTTCTTCTCTCTTTTCTTTTTCTTTTTGAGGAAGTAAATTAATATAGTTCATTTTCTTCTAATGATCTTAATGCTAATCCTATGGCATTAGTATACTCCAGAGCCTGATCTTTTGGAAAGTAAGGGGGTGGCTCTACATTTACTAAAGGGTTTGCTATTTCTGTTGGGATATTCAGTTGCTCCTGAAAAAACTTATTTAGTCCTTTCATTTTTGCTCCCCCTCCTGTAAGAATTATTTTTTCTATCTGGATTCCATCTATAAAACTTGGGTCTTTTTGGGCTCTTGTATGATAATAATCTATGTATTTTTTAATCTGCTCTGTTAAATCTGTGAGTGGGGGCACAAGCGCCTCAAAAACCCCTTCTCCTTTTTTCCCCTTTCTTGTAATTCCATACATTTGTTTAAGTTTTTCTGCTTTTTCTATATCAATTTTAAGGGCTTTGCTTATAGACCTTGTAAAACTTCCTGAAGATACTGGAATAGAGGTGGTAAATCTTATTGCTGTTCCTGAAAAAATGATAAATCCTGTGCGGGTGGTACCAATATCTAAAACAAGAGTTGGAGGAAGTTTTTCTATTTTCTGATCAAAAATTGCTCTTATTGTTGACTGGGACTCAACCTCTAAGGCTACTGGTTTCAACCCTGCTATTCTTAAACATTGTACGCATTTATCAACTGTCTTTTTGGGAAGGGCGGTAAATAAAACATAAGTTCTATCTTGGGGCGCATTTTCTATTATCACTTTTTGACAGTCAAGATAAACATCATTAACCGAATAAGGAATATATTTTTCTGCCTCAAAGCGAATTGCCTGCTTTGCCTCTTCTTCTGTCATTTTTGGTAGGGCAATTACCTGAGAAAATGTTTTTTCTTCTGGTAAAGAAGCCACAACATACGGAGTATTTATCTTTTTTCCCCTTGACTCTCTTATAAGTTTTTTTATTAGAGAAGCGAGTTTGTCAATCTCTTTAATCTCCCCTGCCTTAATAATATTTGGCGGAACTTCAATTCTCCCAAAACTAACAATTAATTTCCTTTTTCTACGTTTCTCAAGCCGAACAAGTTTCATTGATCTATCTGAGATATCCAAGCCAAATCCTTCTTTTTTTAGATTTAAAACATTTAAAAGCATTTTATTCAAAAAAATTTATTTTTTACAATTGTAATAATTGGGTTTAGCCCCATTCTTGTAATTATTCTTAAAACTGGACTTTGAGAAATTCTTGCTGCTATTGGAGGACTATAAGTATAGTATAGTCGAACAAACTCTCTACCTGCTGATGACTTTTCTAGATATTTGTCTCTAAAACTACGCAAAATTGCTATTTCTTGGGCTAGAGAAGAACCATAGGCAGCAGTAGCAATGAAACAGCCTCCTCTATGATCTCCACCGCCACCATAACCGGGTTTTTCTTCCACTTCAAAATTCTTCGTCGTAGAAGAGGGTAAATAGTAACCATCTCCCAAAAACTCTATTTTAAGAGTATAATTGCCCGGAGATATATTGAGTTTCAAACTTGTACTTGCCTTTCCTAAACTATTAGTTGTTGCTGTTGCTGAAAGCGCGCCCAGTTTAAATCTTATGCTCTTTTCCGAGAGATCCCCTTGTTCTTGGTCTATTTCTGAAAGGGCGGCGCTTAAAGTAATAGTTGAGTCCTCTGTTCCTGAGGTTGGGCCTGTATAAGTTATGCTTGTGTCTTCTTTTTGTATCGTAAATTCTTCTGTATCAGAAGAACCATTATACATATCATCTCCTTCAAAAATGCTTAAAAGATTATAAGTTCCTGAAGATTGATTAATTTTAAGGTCTACCTGGGCAATTCCTTGATCATTTGTTGTTGCGCTTGCCTCTTGGTTTCCTAAAATAAACTTTACTGTTTTATTTGATAAAGGGTTCCCGCTCTCCTTTTCAGTTAGATGAGCAGAAAGAGTAATATAGTCTGAATAATCACCTTCTTCTAGTCCCTGATATTGAATATTTGTTTCTATGCGCACCTCTTGAACAGATGGAGGAGTTAAGTAATAAGAATAGATTACAAAAGGAAGGGCTAATAAGACAGAAAGAATTAAAATAAAATATTTGTTTTCTCTCTTCATATGTTTTTTCTAGTTGGTTTGTTATTACTCATCAACTCATCTACTCATTTTTTACCTCCTCCCATTTAACTATTTTATAATCGCCTATTGCCGGAAAATATGGAGGGGGATTATATGTTAGGTTTGCTCTATAAGACATTTCTGTATTTCGGTATCCAGAAATTATTTCTCCGTTTTCATCAACCCAAGTAAATGTCCATGTTTTATTTGTAATAATAGATCCTTCTACGCTGATAGAGCTTCTTATATTATAGGGAACATACCACCATGGATAATAATACCTGATAATTCTACCATTTTGAGCCATCATTGCTGCCTTTATAACAAGATTGTCTGGCGCATAAAGAGGAATAATTATATCTTTTTGAGCAATAAGTCCCAAAACTGAATTTATGTTCTCATAATCTATATTACCATTAATTATAATTTTTTTCATCGTATTTGGGGTTTCTGGTAGTTTGGCAGCAATAACTGTTGCCCTACCATTTATTGTTCCATCAACCCAAACATTATCCTCTACAAATATAGGTCCACAGTTAGATGGCACATTGTAGGTTGCATAAAGTTCTATTTGATCAAAATCATTAGATTCGTGAACCCAATCCTCTCCATCGTATCCCCAAATTTTTTGCTTAAGTTTTTTTATCTTATAAACATCTAAGGATCCATCTGGATTGAAATGTAAGTAATAACCAAGACCTATATTGGGCAAATAAATTCCTTTTGTCTCCGCCTCGCTTTTTAAATAAGACAAATCATTTGAGATAGATTCAAAATCAATTGAGGCAACCGGAAATTCCCACAACCCTAAATCCTTTCCAGGTCCTTCTCCCCAAATTCCTGGTTTTTCCTGAGGAGGAGAACATCCATGTTCTTCGCCGCATATATAAGTATCTTTGGCTGAGGTAGAAAGAGCATTCTGTTCGCCATCCATTCTTATTCCTCCATTGGAATGAAAAGGCCCTTTAACTGTCTCGCTTTCCCCGAACCAGATATTTGAATTACTAAGAAAAGCATAAGAAGCAATACTTGTTTTCATTAGAGTAATTTTTACTGATCTTTTCTTGTTGGGAAAACTACTTGTCCAACCAGTAGAGATAATCTTAATGCCCGGACTGCAGGCTGTTTCTTGTTCTATTGTAAGTTGGTAATGACCAATTATATCTCCTGAGGCGTTTTTGTAATCATAAATTCCCGAAAAAGAAAAATCATTGGGCCAGTGATTAATGTGCCACTTGGCAAAATCTATTCCTGCTTCTGCAATATGTAAACTTTCTTCATATGCTGCTTTTTCCAAAGAAGCCCTATACTGAAACAAAATAAAGCTTAATATTCCTCCAAAAGATATTAAAAATACTCCCCCAAAAACAAGAACAAAAATAATTAGAGAACCTTTTTTATAATGATTATTCATAAAATATTATTCTTCTTTTAGATTTCTTAACAAAACATCTGTTTCTAATGTAAAATCTTGAGGCGGACGATTGGGATTAACATTTACCACCAAATAAATCCTCATTCTTTTTGTATCCTTTAAACTTGCTGGAGGGCCAAGCTCATTTCCGTCTTTATCAAAATATTTAAATATGGGTGGCGTGTTTCTTACATATTTTGTGAGAGTAATTATTCTTTCTGAACTAGCAGGATAGGTTATAGGACAGCATTGAGGCTCTATTATTCCTTTCTTAAAATCTGAACCATCCAAAAAATATCTTATTTTTTCTGTTTCCCCATCATTGTCTATGTCTGAAAAAAAAGCGAATTCAAAACCTTCTGTTTTGGATATAACAAAAGAACCATCTTCTCCGGCTCGCGCTTCTCTTATTTCTTTTAGCATAGTTTCTATACCCCTGCGCGCCTCCTCAATACTCATTGCTTGCTGAAAAGTATAATCCTTGCCAAAATATCCAAATTCTACCAAACTGAAAACTGTCACTACTCCTAAAAGGAAAATTAATATTGCCAGTCCGGTCTCAATTAAAGTAAATCCTTTGTTTTGCCGTCTCATAGTGGCGGAAGATAAACTTCTTTAATTGTATCTCCGGAAACATAAAAATTTTCTGTGTAAGAATTATATCCATCCATTTGTACTTCAAGAGTATAATTTCCTTCTTCTAGGGGGATAAAAAGGCTCTCTCCATTAGAATTTGTGGGAATGGTCTGATCATAATCTGTGCCATTATATAAACGAACAGAGGCGGAGAAAATAGGATTATTCGTTGAAGCATCATACACTTTAACTAAACAAGAATTTTGGGCAGATAAAATTAACCTTATGTCTTTAATTTCTCCAGGCAACAGATCTATTGGCTGAACAACAGATGTTCCCGGGGGCGATTCTATCCCTTCAATATCAAGCCCTTCCGGAGAAACAATGGAAAAAGTATAAGAATCCCATTCTAAATTTGGTATCTCTACTAACCCTGAAGAGTCGGTTTGAAAAATCTGATCGGTTTTATATGCTGGATCGCCCAAAGCATCAGTTCCTATAATTTTCTCTCCTCTTAATTCAAATTCTACATTGCCAATTGGCGGGTAGCCATTTTCGCTAGACCCAGTAGTATTAATATTCATTGTTGCCAGCAAATCTATTGAAAATCCTATTTCTGTAGTTTGGTTATTAAAAATACTTGCGTGAGGTTTAAGAGGTGTAGTCACTTCATCTTTTCCATATGTTCTATCTGTGTTGTACCCTGCTTTAGTAACTGTTATCTGATAACTTTCTATGCTTTCGGGCAATCCTAAAAGCGTCAGGTTCCCTTGCTCATTGGTAAGATAATTAGCATCTATGATGGGACTAACCTGATCATTATATATATGAACCTCTGCGTTTGAAACCGGATCATTATCTGCATCTTTGACATTAATAGAAAGAATACCCCCTCCAACACTTTCTTCAACAGTGTTCGGACTAATATCAGTAACAAAAAGTACTTCTCCTGAATTTTCACCTTGCCAACTCACTCTTACTTCTGCTCTTTTATAATCTGTTGGAACGGAATCCTCGGGCGCTAAACCGTCGGCTGGGTCATCTATATAAACTATAGTGGTTTTTATAGTAAATTGGGCTTTGTTGTAATTCTTTATCTCTTCTTGGGGCAAACTGCCCGAGGGTACTCCTCCCTGGGTTCCTATATTCTC
>JBFWKV010000078.1:0-5553 GCA_050252475.1 Candidatus Omnitrophota bacterium
CTTCCGATCTGAAGGAAACAATGGCTCCTATTTCAACCGCAAAGAAAATACTCGGTTTCCCCTGCTGGAAGAAAAAATCCATAAAGTTCAATTTAGCGAACCCTGCTAAAAGCATACTCGGCGGGTCACCAATCAACGTAGCAGTTCCCTGAAGATTGCTAGAAATAGCAATAGCAATCATCATATTGGTGGGATTAATCTTTAATTTTTTAGCTAAAGAAAACGCAACAGGAGCAACCAGCAAAACCGTAGCCACATTCTCAACAAAAGCAGAAATAAATCCCGTAAGAATACAAAGAGAAAGAATTGCTACCCCGACATTTTTTGAACGATTGACAATCTTCTCGGCAATATAGGCAGGCATTCTACTTTCCATAAAAACATCAGCAACCAGAAGAGTACCTATAAATATCCCCATTACATTCCAGTTAATTGATAGAAAAGCTTCTCTAAGAGTAATTATTCTAAGAAAGATAATGGCTAATGCAGAAATTAAAGCTGTCCACACCCTTCTTCTGGGAAAAATAACAAAAAACAGATAAGAAATCAGAAAAATAAGAAGAGCAATTTCACGATTACTCATTTCGTTCTTTTAGAAGTTTCAAAATCCCCTCTACTACTTCCTGTACAGTAAGGCGTGAGGTATCCAAAAAGTAGTCAGCCTGAGCATAATAAGGCTCTCTTATCTTCAAGAGTTCGGCAATGCGCTCCCGGGGATTGGGAACGTTAAGTAATGGGCGATGCGAGTAATTCTTCACCCTCTCCCAGATAACCTCGGGTTCTGCTTTAAGACAGATGATTAGCCCTTTCTTTTTTAAATTTATAACATTCTCCTGTCTGAGTACTACTCCTCCGCCGGCATCAATAACTAAGTATTCCTTTTCCGAAACTTCCTTTACTATTTTACTTTCTACATCGCGAAAATAATCCTCACCATGCTCAGCAAATATCTGGGGAATTGATTTTTTTTCTCTCTCCTCAATTAAACTGTCTAAACTTACATATTCATATTTGAGTAGCTTTGCTAACTCTTTTGCCACAGTAGTTTTACCCGTTCCCATAAAACCTACCAGAACTATATTACTCTTCATCGTATAATCAAAAATTTCTTAAACTCTTAAGGCAATTCTGATAATTGATTTTCATCTCCGTCAAACTATCTCCGCCAAATTTTTCACGCATGGCACGAGCAATTTCAAAGGCAGAAACTGCTTCGGCAACAATGCCTCCTGCGGGAACCACACACACATCCGCCCGCTCTACCGCAGCCTTATCTCTTCTTTTAGTAATTATATTTACAGAAGCTAAAGGAGACATTAAAGTAGATATGGGTTTCATATATCCCCTCACTACGATTGGCTCGCCATTGCTCAACCCTCCCTCTATTCCTCCCGAACGATTAGTTCTCCGATAAAATCCTCTTTTTTTCTCATAATATATCTCATCATGGACTTTTGAACCCCGAAGGCATGCATTTACAAACCCCTCTCCAATTTCAAAAGCTTTAACTGAAGGAATGGAAAGAATCGCTTGAGCAATTCTACCATCTAAACGTAAATCATATTGCATAAAACTTCCCAACCCCGGCGGAACTCCCAAAATAATCACTTCAAAAACTCCTCCCAGTGTATCTCCCTCTTCTTTTGCCTTCTCAATCTCTTCAATCATTTTCTTCTCTGCTAATTTATCTATACATCTTAAAGGGGACTTTTCTGCTATATCTCTTATTTTTTCAAATTCCAGATTTTTCTTCTTAACCTCAACACTCCCTATTCTCAGAACATGACTAATTATCTGTATTTTAAACTCAGAAAGCAACATTTTGCAAACTGCTCCCACCGCGACACGTGCAGAAGTTTCTCTCGCCGAAGCTCGTTCTAAAATGTTGCGTATATCTTTAGTATTGTATTTGAGAATGCCGGGAAGATCCGCATGTCCTGGGCGGGGAGAAACTACAGATGGCAATTCCTCAATTCTATAATCTTTATTTCTAATAAACAGCGCAAGAGGACTTCCTAAAGTAACTCCTTTTCTTATGCCCGATATAATATCTACCTCATCTGCTTCTATTTCCATCCGCTTTCCCCTTCCATATCCCCATTTTCTCCTCGCTAACTCTCTATCAATGTTTTCCTTAACTATGCGTAAACCTGCCGGGATCCCTTCCAAAATAGCTACCATCCCTTTACCGTGAGATTCACCCGCAGTTAAATATCTCAACATTTTCCACCTCCAGAAATTAAATTGTTAAATTGTTTCCCCTACAACAAACCCTTTTAAAGATTTAACCGCTTTATTGATATTTTTCTTACTCAGTAGATAATTCCCTTGGGTATAATTAACAACCAAATATTCTCTCCCCAGACCAGCGATATCAAAGCTGATAATATCAAAAATGGTCCATATGGTATGTAATGAGATTTCGTCCTTAAAAAATAAAATATACCAAAAATCAAACCAAAAAAAGGAGCAAGAAAAAAAGTAAGTACAATCTTTTTCACCCCCAGAAATGAACCAAGCATCGCCATAAGCTTAACATCTCCAAATCCCATAGCTTCTTTTTTGAAAACCAATTTACCCAAAAATCCGGTTAACCAGATCATCCCCCCACCAATAATTAATCCTGAAAATGATTTCTGTAAGGAGGAAAGGAATGAATTTTCTTGGTGAATTTCCGGGAAAATTAAACTAAAAAGTATCCCTAAAACTATCCCTGAAACTGAAATTACATCAGGGATGATTTGATATTTCAAATCTATAAAAGCTGCCACCTCAAGAGAGGAGAAAAGAACAAGATAGATAAAAAACTTTTCTGTAATACCATACAGAGAATAAAAGAGCAAAAAAATAATTGCAGTTAACAATTCTACAAAAAGATAGCGCGGGGATATCCTTTTACCACAGTAACGGCATCTCCCACGTAAAATAAAATAGCTTAACAATGGAATATTATCGTACCAGCGAATATTCTTATGACAATCTGGACAATGGGAAGGGGGATAAATAATAGATTTTCCTTCGGGAAGGCGTGATATACAAACATTAAGAAAACTACCCACAAAAGCACCAATAACAAAAATAAAGAACTTATTATTCAGTAGTAAAAGAATAAGTGAGTTCTCTTTTAGATTTAACAAGTCACTACTCCTTTGGAAGTAATATTTAAAATCATAAGACCTGTTTTTTCTAATAAAACCAAATGATTAACGAAGACACAATAGTGATTATACCATAGGTGTTTATATTATATACAATGGAGGAAATAAATTGCAAGGAGATAAATGGGAAAAGAGAAAATTACTTATGTTTTTATTCTCTTGAATATCGCTTTTTCCAAGGCTTTCTTCATTATCCCAACCGGAGCTTTCTTACTTGTCCAGAGCTCCCAAGAAATAACTCCCTGATAAAGAAGCATCCCCAAGCCATTCATTGTTTTTAAGTGTTTCTCCTCGGCTATCTTGAGCAGTTTAGTTTTGGGAGGGTTATAAATCAAATCACAAACAGCAAGTTTGGAATGTAGAACCTTTGGTTCTATAAGTAAAGGATCGTCTTTTTTCATTCCTACAGGAGTAGCATTGACCAAACAATCAAAATCCTTTAGAGGAGAATTGGGCAAATTGCTGGAAAGCTCTACATTACTGTTGGGAAAATGGAGTCTGAGGTCAATGACTAATTGCTCGGCTTTAGAACGAACTATATCATAGAAAACTATCCTTTTTGCTCCCGTCCGAATTAAACTAAAACCTATTGCTCGCGCTGCACCTCCTGCTCCCAGAATAAAAAACCTCTTCCCTTTAGGTCTAATTTTTAATATTGTCTGGAGAGCCTGTATAAATCCTTTCCCATCTGTATTATAACCTATTAATTTACCTTCTTTAAGAACAATGGTATTAACCGCTCCAATGATGCGTGCGGTAGGATCAACCTCATCCAGAAGGGGAATGCAGGCTTCCTTGTGGGGAATGGTCACATTAACACCGGATACGCCTAAACTCTTTATCCCAATAAGAGCATCTTTAAGATTAGCGGGGGCAATTTCAAAAGCCAGATAAATCGCATTTATTTTAGCTTTCTCAAAAGCAGCATTATGCATAAAGGGTGAGAAACTGTGTCGCACAGGATAGCCAATTACTCCATAGAGCCGGGTATGAGCATCTATCTTACAACCCATATATTCATAAAATTATAATAAAAATTTTTACCTATGATATTCAATCTTGTTTATCGCATTTACATAAGCTTTAGCAGATGCTTCAATTATGTCAGTAGCTGCCCCTCGACCAGTAAAAATTTTGCCTTTGTATTTTAACTTAATGACCACTTCTCCTAAAGCTTCTCTCCCTTTTGTTACTGATTTTATTGTATAATCTTCTAACTCTCCTTTTATCCCCGTAATTCTCTCAATAGCTTTATAACAAGCATCTACCGGCCCATCTCCAGAAGCAGCATCTTGAATTATTTTATTTTTGTGCTTTAACCTTACCGTAGCCGTAGGGATGGTATCTGTTCCACTTACGATGTGTAAATATTCCAAACTCCAAATGGGAGGAATTTGTTTAATTTCATCTTCTATTATTGCTACTATATCTTCATCAAAGACCTCTTTCTTTTTATCTGCCAATGCCTTAAAACGGTTAAAGGCACACTCAAACTCTCTGTCAGATAATTTAAAACCAAGCTTTTTTAATCTCTCACCAAAGGCATGACGGCCGGAGTGTTTGCCCAGCACTAATCCAGTTATCTTTAACCCTATGTCTTCTGGCTGCATTATTTCATATGTGCGAGGCTCCTTCAGCACGCCATCCTGATGGATTCCTGATTCATGACGGAAAGCATTAGCCCCTACAATTGCCTTATTAGGCTGAACTACAAATCCGGTAAGACTGGAAACAAGTCTGCTTGTTTTATATATTTCCGTAGTACGAATATTGGTAGTAAAAGGAAGAAAATCGTTACGCGTTTTAATCGCCATGACAATTTCTTCCAGTGCTGCGTTTCCCGCTCGTTCTCCCAGCCCATTAATTGTACACTCTACCTGCCTTGCCCCATTCTTAATTGCCATAAGAGAATTAGCCACCGCAAGCCCAAGGTCATTATGACAGTGGACACTGATAATTGCTTTATTTATATTAGGAACATTCTCTTTTATTAAACGGATTAAGTCCCCAAACTGTTGAGGCATAGCGTAACCTACTGTATCAGGAATATTGACTGTCTTCGCCCCTGTTTTAATCACTGCTTCAATAACGCGATACAAGAATTCTTTTTGTGTACGGGAAGCATCCTCAGGAGAAAATTCCACATCAGAAGTAAACTTTCTTGCATATTTTACCGCCTCAACTGCCTGTCTCAAAACCTCTTCTTCTGGTTTGCGAAGTTTATACTGCATATGTATTTTTGAAGTAGCCAGAAATACGTGGATACGATGATATTTTGCCCTCCTTAAAGCTTCTTTAGCAGAATCTATATCTTTCTTCAAAGAACGTGCTAACGCACAAATAATCGTCTTCTTTAATTCTTTTGCAATCAGAGAAACTGCCTCAAAATCTCCCG
>JBFWKV010000079.1:0-5516 GCA_050252475.1 Candidatus Omnitrophota bacterium
ATTGGATATCTTCAAGAAGAAAGATAGAACGAGATTTCTTTTTACAGTAGAATTCTTCCCGGAAGAAGGCAAATACCATTATGATGGGCATCGTAATTGTGGAGTAAGATTTTCTCCCAAAGAGACCATCAAATTAAAGGGTATCTGTCCGAAATGTGGAAAACATCTTACCATTGGGGTAATGCATAGGGTAGAACAGCTTGCAGACAGAGAGGAAAAATTTTCCCCTCCCAATGCTATCCCTTTCAAAAATATGGTCCCCTTAGAAGAAATAATTGCTTCTGCTAAAGGTGTGGGAGCGGAGACTCAGCAGGTTAAACAGGAATATTTACGGATAGTAGGAAGTCTGGGCACAGAATTTGCCATTCTTTTCGAACTTACAGAAGATGAACTGTACAAAAATATCTCTCCTCAGATAGTTGAAGGGATTCTCCGCGTGAGAAAAGGTATGCTCAATATTCTTCCCGGTTACGATGGTGAATATGGTAAGGTAGAAATTTTCGGGAAGGATGAAATAGATAAAAAAGAAAAACAGTTTACTCTTTTTTAGAAATAATTATTTTATAGAAATGAAAGGAGTGCTAATGAATGGAGGCGAGAAAGCAAATTTAGTATTGGAAGACGGTACGGTTTTCTCAGGCATGGGCTATGGGATAGAAAATGAAATTGCAGGAAAAATTATTTTTAATACGGGTGTGGTAGGATATCAAGAAGTGATAACCGATCCCGCTAATGCAGGTAAAATCATAGTATTTACCTATCCTTTAATTGGCAATTATGGAGTTAGTTCCAAGTTTAACGAGTCAGATAAAGTATGGTGTTCAGGGATAGTAATCAAAGAAAAGTCGCGTATTTTCTCTAATTGGCAAGCTGAGGAAAGCCTCGATTGTTTCCTGGCAAAGAATAAAGTTGCCTCGTTTACTAATGTTGATACGAGGACATTAATGGTACATTTGAGAGAAAAAGGAGAAATGTGGGGGATTATTGGTTCCTCAAGGATATCGGTTTCTGAGCTTTTAAACAGGTTAGCCGATTTTAGAAATAAGAAGACCTCATTTCTGGAAAGGATTTCCGTGAAAGAGAAAAAAATATTGAAAAAAAAGAATGCGAAAATAAATGTAGGGATTCTTGATTTGGGAATAACTAAAAATATTATCTCACAATGGGAAAATTTAGGGGTTAACGTGATCTTATTACCTTATAATACCTCCGGGGAAGAGTTACGAGAATTGAAACTCAATGGGTTAATTATTTCTAATGGTCCGGAGGAAGATGTAATGCTTGAAGAAGTTGTAAAGAACACAGAATATTTAATCGGGAAAATTCCTCTTTTAGGCATCTCCACCGGTTTGCACGTTTTAGCAAAAGCTTTGGGGATAAAAATAGGAAGAATGAGTTTAGGCCACCGGGGTTTAAATTATCCTATAATCCGAGTTGGTTCTTATAGAGGAACAATAACGGTACAAAATCATCTCTGCGTAATCGATAAAGCAGATTTAGAAAAAAGAAAAGAGTTGAAAATTACCGCTTACAATTTGAACGACCAGACAGTAGAGGAAATAGAGAGTAAAAAGCTGAAGATAATAGGGGTTCAGTATTATCCTGTAGATTTAGGGTTTGGGGAAATTAATCCAGTTTTTAATAAATTCTTGGAAATGATAAGGAGGTAAAATGCCTAAGCGGAAAGACATCAAGAGGGTTTTAGTGATTGGTTCCGGACCGATAGTCATTGGTCAAGCGTGTGAATTTGATTATTCTGGTTCGCAAGCCTGTAAAGCTTTAAAAGAAGAAGGCTATTTTACTATTTTGGTTAATTCCAATCCTGCGACTATTATGACCGATCCGGGTATGGCAAACAAAACCTATATAGAACCACTTACCGTGGATTGCGTGGCAAAGATTATTGCTAGAGAAAGGCCGGATGCACTTCTTCCTACACTGGGGGGACAGACAGGGTTGAATCTTGCCTTCTTTCTCATGAAAGAAGGGATTCTGAAGAAATATGGAGTCGAATCCATTGGGGCATCAGTGAAAGCAATTTCCTGTGCAGAAGACCGCGAACTCTTTAAGAAAGCGATGCAGGAGATTGGTATAGATGTACCAAAAAGCGGGATTGCCCATACGGTTAAAGAAGGAATATCTATTGGTAAAGAGATTGGCTTTCCTTTAATATTGAGACCCGCGTATTGTCTGGGGGGAAGCGGGGGGACAGTGGTGTACAATAGAGAAGAACTGGAGTATTCTTTAACCAAAGGTTTAGAAACAAGTCCGGTGCACCAAGTTTTAGTAGAGCAGTCAGTCTTAGGATGGAAAGAGATTGAGTTTGAAGTGATATGCGATTCTGCAGATAATGTAATTATCGTCACTTCTATGGAAAACGTTGACCCCATGGGTGTCCATACCGGTGATAGTATGGTGGTGGCTCCCAGTCAAACTTTGACTTATAAGGAATATGTTAATTTTGTTAATTTGTGTAGGAGGATTATGCACAGGGTGGGAATTTCCGGAGGAGGAGCAAATATACAGTTTGCCCAGAATCCTGAAAATGGGCATATTGTAATAATTGAAATGAACCCTCGGTTGAGTCGCTCTTCTGCTTTGGCTTCCAAAGCAACCGGTTTTCCTATTGCGAGAGTAGCCACAAAACTTGCGGTAGGATATACCTTACCGGAAGTATTAAATCAAATCACCGGTAAAACCACTGCTTTCTTTGAACCCACAGTAGACTATTGCGTTTTCAAAATCTGCAGATTTACTTTTGAGAAATTTCCTCAAGCAGAAAGAATAATTGGTACCTCTATGAAAGCAGTAGGTGAAGCGATGTCCATCGGGAGAAATTTTAAGGAAGCACTCCAGAAAGGGATTCGTTCAATAGAAATTGGACGCTTTGGATTGGGAGCGGATGGGAAAGATAAAATTACTGATGATATGTTGAAGAATGCTGATGATAATTTGATTAAATTAATAAAAGATAAAATTCGTGTTCCTAATGATGAGAGAATTTTTTATATAAGGTATGCAATCAAAGCAGGGATATCTATAGAAGAGATTTACGAACTATCTAAGATTGACCGCTGGTTTCTTGATAATATAAAAGAATTGGTAGAAATTGAAGAGGAGATTGGAAAGTTTAAGGGCGAGGATAAGGAAAAAATGAAAAAAATTCCCTTCGAACTACTTAAGAGGGCAAAAGAAAACGGTTTTTCTGACCGGCAGATTGCCTATTTACTTAATCTTTCGGAGGACGAAATAAGAGAACTGAGAAAACAGATGGGGATTAATCCTGTCTATAAATTGGTGGATACCTGTGCAGGTGAGTTTTCTGCCGAGAGGCCTTATTTTTATTCTACCTATGAAACAAAGGAAGAGGCAAGAGCGAGTGAGAAGAAAAAAGTAATAATTTTAGGTGGGGGACCAAATCGGATTGGGCAGGGTATTGAATTTGATTATTGCTGTTGTCATGCTTCTTATGCTTTACGCGAAGAAGGGATTGAAAGCATTATGATTAATTGTAACCCTGAGACAGTTTCTACCGATTACGATACTTCTGATAGACTCTATTTTGAACCGCTCACTTTGGAAGATGTTCTTAATGTTGTGGAAATAGAGAAACCCCTGGGAGTAATTGTTCAATTTGGAGGACAAACTCCTTTAAATCTTGCTATCCCTTTAAGAAAAAGAGGAGTAAATATTTTGGGGACTACTGCTGAGTCTATTGATGTTGCTGAGGACAGGGAGCTCTTTAAACAAATGTTAGACAAATTAGGTTTGTCTCAACCTCCCAATGGTACCGCTTTTGATTTTGAGAAAGCAAAAGAAATTGCGAGAAAGATTGGTTATCCTGTTTTAGTTAGACCTTCCTATGTTCTTGGGGGGAGGGCGATGGAGATTGTTTATGATGAGGAAACTTTGGAGAAATTTATCCAGTCCGCTGCAGAGGTTTCGGGTGAACATCCGGTTCTAATTGATAAATTTTTAGAAGATGCTATTGAAGTTGATGTGGATTTAATTGGGGATGGGGAGACATTTGTCATAGGTGGTATCATGGAACATATTGAGTATGCAGGAATTCACTCAGGAGATTCTGCCATGGTACTACCTCCCTATAGCCTATCAAAAGAAGTTTTGGAGAGTATACGAAACGCTACCTATAAAATGGCAAAAGAATTAAATATAAGAGGATTAATGAACGTGCAGTATGCAGTTAAGGATAACAAAGTATATGTTTTAGAGGTAAATCCCCGTGCTTCTCGAACAATTCCCTTCGTTTCTAAAGCCATAGGAGTCCCTTTGGCAAAATTGGCTACCAAGGTTTTGTTGGGGAAGAGTCTAAAAGAACTCAATTTTACTAAAGAAATCATTCCTCCTCACACCTCGGTTAAAGAATCGGTTTTTCCTTTCAGCCGCTTCCCCGGTGTGGATATTATTTTGGGACCCGAGATGAAATCAACGGGGGAAGTGATGGGAATAGATGAGGATTTTGGGCGTGCTTATATAAAGAGTCAATTAGCCGCCGGACAGAATCTTCCCAGAGGAGGAAATGTTTTTATCTCTGTCTGTGACCGTGATAAAAGAGAGATAGTGTTTATCGCTAAAAAACTTCGGGATTTAGGTTTCAATATATATGCCACTTCAGGAACCGCTCAGGTTTTAGAAAAAAATGGAATTAAAGTCAAAGTATTACCTAAAATTGCCGAGGGTAGGCCAAATATATTGGATTTGATTAAAGATAGAAAAATTCAGATGGTAATTAATACTCCCTCGGGGAGAATTCCTCGTAAAGATGAATTGAAAATTCGTTCTCATGTAATCTTATACAATATTCCTTATACCACCACCATTTCTGGAGCCCAAGCAACGGTAAACGGAATAGAGGCAATGTTTAAAAAAGAGTTAAAAGTAAAGTCCTTGCAGGAATACCATAAAAAAGTGCAAAAATTAAAATTATAGAAAATTAAAATATGGAAAAGATTAGTATCAAAACAGTAAAGAGGATTGATTTGGTGGATATTACCGATAAAGTAAAAAATCTGGTGATAAAAAGTGGTGTGAAAGACGGAATCTGTTTTCTCTTCTGTCCGCATACAACCGCCGGACTTACCATAAATGAAAATGCAGATCCTTCAGTAAGATATGATATAATAAATACATTGAATAATTTAATTCCTGAAAATAAAAACTACACGCATGCAGAAGGCAATGCTGATAGTCATATAAAATCAGCTCTTTTAGGGCAATCCTTGACCGTATTTATTGAGAACGGAAACCTCTGTTTAGGAACCTGGCAGGGAATATATTTTTGTGAAGGAGATGGACCACGGCAAAGAGAGGTTTGGGTTAAGATAGTTTAAATTTTACTATTAGAAACTTCTTTAATGAGGTAGGAATGCCTGAATTACCCGAAGTAGAAAATATAAAGAGACAGTTAGAAAAATTGGTTTGCGGGAAAAAGATTATATAGGTAATAGTTAACAATCCAAAAGTTTTAAAAACCCCCGAGAAAAAATTTATTCAAG
>JBFWKV010000080.1:0-5486 GCA_050252475.1 Candidatus Omnitrophota bacterium
TTATACATCCATCTAAAAGGTCCCGATGAACCCGCCCACGATGGTAATTTTATAAAGAAGAAGGAAGTTATTGAAGCAATAGATAGCTTTTTCTTTGGGAAATTATTGACTCAACTGGAATTGAAAGATGTAATTATCTGTGTTACCGCTGACCATTCTACCCCCTGTATTCTTCGCGCTCATTCTGCTGACCCGGTTCCTATACTTATTTCAGGAGGGAATATCAAGGGTAACGGTACAAAACTATTTACCGAGGAAGAAGCTCGTCGGGGAAAATTGGGAGAATTAAACGGGATAGAGGTCCTTCCCAGAATTATAGAATTTGCCTCTCTTTAATTTTTTTCTTGCCATTTATATTATTTTTAATATACAATAATTAAGTTAAATCAATAATTTATAGAGATAAAGTTTTACCTCTACAAAGAGGGAGGTGAGTGGAAATGGAAAAGAAAGATTTAGCTAAATTTACAAAAGAAGAATTGCTTGAACTTGCTAAGAAACTCAAGATTATTGGCCGATACGCCTACACGAAGGATGAATTGATAGAAAAAATTATTAAGAAATATAAAGCCCTGGATAAAAAGGTTGGTAAAAAGAAGGATAAGGCACCGTCCGAAAAGAAGTTACCCAAAATAATTGAGAAGGTAAAAAAAGTTGTTAGCCGACCTAGAAAGAAAAAAGAGACCCCTTCTGTTAGTCAAGGAGAAAAAAGGATTGAGGAGAGAGCCCCCCGACCTTACTGGGAGGCTCCCGTTGAGCCCAGCCAGGCAATTCCTCAACCGGAGAAAAAAGAAGTTTCTGTAACAGTTACCTCTCCACCGGAAGAAAGTTTTATTTTTCCACGTGCGTATGGAGATACCAAAATTGTACTCTTAGTAAGAGACCCCTGGTGGTTACATGCTTACTGGGAGGTCAATAGCCAGAAAGAGGAAGAATTGAGAAGGGAACTGGGAGAGGATTTATATTTGCGTTCCAAACGTATTTTGAGAGTTTATGATATTACGGATGTTGTCTTTGACGGAAACAATGCCCACTCCTACTTTGATATTGAAATTAAAGGAGGGGCGGATAATTGGTATATTGAGGTAGGGAAGCCCAATCGCTCTTGGTGTGTGGACCTAGGGCTTTTAACTCCGGATAAAAAATTTAAATTAATCTGTCGTTCCAATGTGGTACGCACACCGCGTTTTGGGATGTCTGAGATTACCGATGAAGAATGGATGAGTTTGGAGGAGGATTACTGGAAACTTTTCGGCGTAGCGGGTGGATTTGGTTTGGGGAGTTCGCCTGTTCAGGTAAAACGTGCGTTTAAACGTCGGTTCCGAGAAGAAATTTCTTCGGGTGCTCCTTGGAGTTTATTTAGTTTTTTGGAAAGGGAGAAAGAACGTAAATTCTGGTTGGTGGTAAATACCGAGTTGATTGTTTACGGAGCAACCGAGCCCGATGCTAAAGTAACCGTGCAGGGAAAACCGATTAAACTGCGTAATGATGGAACATTTACTCTGCGCTTTGCTTTGCCTGATGGGACACAATTTATACCGGTAGAGGCGGTTTCTTCTGATGGATTGGATAAACGGAAGATTACCCCTGTAGTCTCCCGTCGCACAGAGTGAGGATTTCTTAACCAGGCGGAACGATAAAATTCAATTAAATAAGAAGAAGATGGAGCGTTCCGCAATTTTTTAAATTTTTATATATGGCAGAAAAAGGTTATCTGAGTCTCATTTTACATGCTCATCTTCCTTTTGTACGCCATCCCGAATATGAAGATTTCTTAGAGGAACGATGGCTATTTGAAGCCATTACCGAAACCTATATCCCCCTTTTGAATGTATTTGAGCGTCTTTTAGAGGAGAATATAGAATATTGTATCACCATGTCTATAACTCCTACCCTTGCTTCGATGCTTATTGATCCTCTTCTTCAGCGGAAATATTTACGGCATTTAGATAAATTGATTGAACTTGCAGATAAAGAAGTTACCCGTACACGCTGGCAGACAGATTTTCACCAGCTCGCCCTTATGTATTATCACCGCTTTACTCACACGCGCCATGTGTTTGTGGATAAATACAAAATGAATCTTATACCTGCCTTTCGGAGACTCCAGGAGGCAGGAAGATTGGAAATCATTACCTGTGCAGGAACACATGCTTATTTACCTCTGGCTTTACATCGTCAGGCGGTAAAGGCACAGATTAAAATAGGGACAGCTTTATATCAGAAATTGTTTGGAAGACGTCCTCAAGGGATATGGTTACCTGAATGTGGTTATAATCCAGGAGACGACGAAATCCTTAAGGAGGAAGGTATAAAATATTTTATTATGGATACGCATGGGATACTTTTTGGTTCTCCCCGGCCCAAATATGGTGTGTATGCTCCTTGCTATTGTAAATCGGGAGTAGCTGCTTTTGGTCGGGATATGGAGTCTTCTAAATCCGTATGGTCATCTATTGAAGGTTACCCCGGAGATTATAACTATCGTGAGTTTTATCGTGATATTGGTTACGATTTGGATTATGACTACATTAAACCCTATATCAATCCTGATGGAACGAGGGTTAATACAGGAATAAAGTATTATCGGATTACCGGAAAGACCGAAGACAAACAGCTCTATGTTCCCAGCTGGGCTACTGCCAAAGCAGCAGAGCATGCGGGTAATTTTATGTTTAACCGAGAAAAACAGGTGGAATATCTTTACAGCATTATGCATCCACGCAAACCCATTGTAGTTTCTCCTTATGATGCTGAACTTTTTGGCCACTGGTGGTTTGAAGGACCTCAATGGCTTGACTTTCTCATTCGTAAAATAAATTTTGACCAGAAGACAATCAAATTGATTACACCTTCGCGCTATTTAGAGATTTATCCGCGAAATCAAGTACTTACTCCTTCCATGTCCAGCTGGGGCTGGAAAGGTTATTCTGAGGTTTGGTTAGAAGGTTCTAATGACTGGATATATAGACATTTGCATAAAGCGGTTGAAAGGATGACCGAATTGGCAAAGGCGAATAATCATCCTCATACCGATAGTCTTAAACAGCGTGCTCTGAATCAAATGGCACGTGAGTTGATGCTTGCCCAATCCAGTGACTGGGCTTTTATCCTGAAAACAGGAACCTTTACCTCCTATGCAGTAAAAAGGATTCGTGACCACATTGCCCGTTTTACCTACCTTTATGAACAGGTCAAAGAAAATCGCATAGATGAAAATTGGTTAAGGTCTATTGAAGAAAAAGATAATTTGTTCCCTGAGATTGATTATAGAATCTATGCCGATTAAGATATAAAATTTTGTTATAAAACCATTCTCAAAACCTTATTTTCCTTTACCTCTTTAGACAATTAAATTGATTTGACAGGTTCGTTGTTTAGTGATAAGATTATCCCAAAAAAGGAGATTATTATGGGAAATAAAATTTTGGCGGGGGTATTTATTTTTATCTTCTTTATGGTTAATTTAGTTCAGGCTTACTGGATTTGGACACCTCAAACAGGTAAGTGGGTAAACCCTAAGTATGCAGTAAAAGACTCCCCTCAGGAACAACTGGAATGGGCAATGAAGTTATATATGGATAAGAATTATAAATCGGCTATTAGTGAGTTTAGGAAATTAATCAAATATTATCCCAATTCCCCGCAAGCATGTGATGCTCAGTATTTTATTGGCAGAGCCTATGAGGAACTCAGTAAATTCTATGAGGCTTTCAAAGCTTATCAAAAGGTGATAGATACTTATCCTTATACGCAGAAGGTAGAAGAGATTATTGAACGAGAATATCGCATAGGAGATTTATATTTTGCTGGACACAAAGATAAGATTCTCGGGATGGAGATAGTATCTTCTTTAGAACGTGCTCTGGAGATATTCCAGACCGTAGTGGAGAATGCTCCCTATGGGCAATATGCTGCTCCCAGTCAATATAAGATAGGTATTATCCTGGGGAAATTGGGGAGATACGAAGAAGCCAAGCAGGCTTTCTTAAAACTGGAGAAGAATTATCCTGATTCAGAGTTTGCCAAAGAAGTAAAGTATCAAATAGGTCTTTTGGGACATAAGGTTTCTCCTAAATCTTTCTATACGCAGGAAGAGACCGAGGCTGCCATTAAAGAGGTAGAGGAATTCTTGATGACCAATCCCGATTCTGCTCTTAGAGAAGATGCTCAAAAGATACTGGCTGATTTGAGGAATAAAAAAGCAGAAAGTCTTTTCAATACTGCTCAATTTTATGAACGTCAGAAACACTTTGATTCGGCGGTTTTATACTACGAGGATATTATCAATAATTTTTCTGACACAGAATGGGCAGCGAAATCATTAGAACGAGTAGCTATCATTAAACAGAAGAAAGAAAAATGAAGATTATAAGAAATACCACAGTTGATCTTCTATTTATTTTTCATTTGTTATTAGCTGTTTTTTCCGGAGGGTGTGGTTATACGACGCGTTCCCTCCTTCCCTCTTCTTTTAGAAATATTTATATTCCTACCTTTATAAATAGCATAAAATTCGATAATACTGCTCCTGAATATAAAACATACTATCCTGGTTTAGAGATAAAGATTACCAATGCGGTAATTGACCGCTTTGTTTACGATGGAAATCTTCGCATTAGCGGGGAAGAAAATGCAGACCTGGAATTGGAAGGAGAAGTGGTAGATTATCTTAAACAGCCTTTACGTTATTCAGAAGCTGACGAAATTGAAGAATATAGAATCTCTATTATTGTAAATTTGACTCTTAAAGATAAAGAAGGCAATATTCTCTGGAGAGAAAACAACTTTACAGGAGATGCAACCTACCGTCTTACCGGCTCTTTAGCAAAGACTGAACAGGAAGCCCTGAATGAGGCAGTATTGGATTTAGCCCGACGTATAGTTAATCGCACTTTAGAGAATTGGTAAATCCTATCTTTCTAATTTCTTCATAGATTAATTAGAATAAAATGGGTAGAGTTTTTTTATATTTAGGAGAAGAGGAATTTCTTAAGAAAGAAGCTATAGAAAAGTTGAGAAATTCTTACGGGGGGAGAGTTGATTATTATTCATTTTCCCCTGGCGAGGAAGCTTTTAATATGGAAGAGATTATGCGTCAGGCAAGAACGAAAAATCTTTTTTCCCCTCGCCAGATAATCGTGATAAGAGATATTGACAAAATTAGTTTATCAGATAGGGAATTGCTTATTGCTTATGTGAGAAACCCCGTTGAACATACTGACTTAGTTTTACTTACAAAATTGAAGATGAAAAAGCTAAATGATTCTGATTTTCTTTGGATAAAAGATTTAATCAATGAACCTGCTTTGAAGACTAAAGAATTTTTTCCTCTGGTAGATAAAGACCTTCAAAACTGGATAGTGGCTGAGGCGGGTAAGTACGGTAAACGAATTTCACCTCCTGCAGTGAGTTTATTGATTAGCAAATTAGGCAATAACACCTTCCTTATCTCTCTGGCATTAGAGAAAACCTCTCTTTATATT
>JBFWKV010000081.1:0-5467 GCA_050252475.1 Candidatus Omnitrophota bacterium
TTTAATATGACTATAGGTAGACGCATCACGCCAGTTATAAGAAGCATCGGCTAATTCCAATTTAAACTTTTCTCCTCCCACCGCACCTTTTACCAATATACGGATATCGGTATATGCGCTCACATCATAGGAACTTGCTTCTTCGTCATTGGTAAATGACCAGTATCCACACCACTGCCCACCAGGAAAATTATAAACAATCTTTAAAGCATAGTTAGCAGAGGCTAAATTCCTTACCCCCTGGCTCTTGATAGAAAAAGTACCAAAAGGTGGCTCAGGAGGCTCAGGTGGTTCGGGAGGCTCAGGAGTAGGTGTAGGTGTAGGCGAGGGAGAAACTGTAGAAACAAAACTAAGTTGAGGGTCATGTCTTCCGTCATAGGACATTGCTCCTGCTTTTCCCCCTAAATTGGAACCCAATTTGCGGTCATTAAAATCATCAAAAGTTAATTCTTCGGCACTCGCTTTTTCAAGATAATAAAAAAATCCTGCAAAAATAAAAAAACATAAAAAAACTTTCAATAAACATCGCAAAAAATTTTTTCTTTCCATTTCTATTCTCCTCTTTTATAATTTCAGAAAATTTTTATCTTTCTATAATTAAATATAACACCATTTCTATAATTCGTCAAGGGGTAGTCTTAAATTATCCTCCAAAGGAAAGCAAAATATTAAAAGTATGGCGGGGATCAGCCATTCCTGGAGGGAAACGCGGATAAGGTCCTGCAGATTTTACACACTGTATAGCGAGATTCTTTAAGTAAGGGTCCACTTCACCCACTACCACCGGTTCTCCTTCAAGAGTGCCATCAGATTTTAGAGTGAAGAATACCTGAACATCTCCTTTCACTCCCATTCCAATATAATTGCGGGAAACATATTCCATTAATTTCTCACTTAAAACCAAATAGTAGTCATTAACCACATCAGCTTTCTCTATTTTCTCTAGTGTCTCTACTGCCTCGCGCATAGCATATTCCTTAGGCAAATCTCTTTTTTCCTCGGGGAAGAAAATCTCGCGCATTTTTTCCTTTGTAGAAACTTCTTCTTTAGGAGCCTGCTCTTTTTCTAACGCCAATCTTGCTGTTCCTTCCGGAGCCCCTTCTTCTCCGCTAACGATATGCGGAGTAAGGAGAATAACCAGTTCAGTCTTATCAACCTTTTCAGTCTTTGTGCGGAAAAGATTCCCTAATAAAGGAACATCTCCCAAGAAAGGAACTTTGGTTAAACTCTTTGTTTGTTTATCCTTCATCAAGCCACCCAGAAAAACAGTTGCTCCATCTTTTACCATAATGGTCGTCTCGGCTTCCGAAGATTTAACTAAAGGAACAATCTTCTGCGTACCATCGCCTCCAATTAGAACTTTATCTTCGGCTTCACTAACTTCGGGCTTTATTTTCATGGTAATAAAGCCCTCTTCATTAATCGTAGGAGTCACACTCAGCTTTACTCCTACATCAAGAAAAGTCACCTGATCGGTAACCGTAGCTCTACCTGCCTGGTCGTAGCTTGTCTGGGTAGTTAAAAATGGCCTCTTTTCACCTACAAGAATCTTTGCCTCTTGATTATCGGCAGCAGTAATTTTAGGAGTAGAAAGAATATCAGTTTTACCGATGGTGTTCAACAATCTAAGAAAACCACTGTATTGCCCCCCTTCAGAAAGATTTAATTTTTCAGGAGCCGCTTCACCAATCACAAAAGGTCCTACCATTCCGTCAGTAAACTGCATACCAAATTCTTTGCCCAGCAAAACTTTCCAGTCCACCCCCATCTTGTATTCATCACTTAAAGTAATCTCAATAATTTTCGCTTCAATGAGCACCTCTTTTGTTTTTGCATCAAGTTGAGCAACGATCTTCTTTATCTCTTCTATTTTCTGGGGAGTGTCAATAACAATTATCTTATTTGTCCTTTCATCTATTTTTGCCTGACCGGTCCCTTTGGTAACCAGTTCGGCAATACGTGGTTCTATATCCTTAACTTTGGCATAGTTAAAAGCAAATACCTCAGTTTTTACAGGTACATCCATTCGCTCAATTGCCTCGCTCATTAAAATGATTGAGGCAGGACTATCTAACATAACCACACTGTTAGAACGTTCATCTGCAACAACTTTGCCGATTCTGCTTTTTATTTCATTAAGTGCTTTCGCCACATCCGCAGCAGAAGAATATTTCAAATGCACCACCTTTATCTGTGTGGGGTCACGGAATTTCTTTCCGTATTTTACTTCATAATCTCTCTCAGTCATCACATTAACAATATTACCTTCTTTCTCATAAGCAAGCTCGTTAGCTGCCATAATTATTTCAAAAGCATTTGCCGCATCCACATCCTTCCAGAATATGGTTACCGCCCCTCGTACAATTGTCCCCGCGACAATATTAAGTCCGGTTTGCATAGAAAATAATTTTAACACATCTACAATATCCATACCTTTTATATCTAAAGAAATTTTCTTCCCCTTTAACTCTTCTATCTGGGGAAAAACCGGTAAACAGAATAACAAAATAGTTAAAGTAATTAGAAATGTTTTTCTAAATAATTTTTTACAAAAATAATTCAAAGGTTTCTTCTCCATAGCTAAGTTTTACTCTGTTTTCATAAATATCTTCTACTTTTAAATTGTCCTGAACCTGACCGCGATAGAGGAAATAAGTTTGATTAGTTTTTTTGTTCAGAATTATTGCCTGAGGATTGGCTCCTGCAGCTATACCCAGAAGTTGAAAATCAGAAGGAGAAATACGATTTGGGTCTTGAATTGTTACATCTGAAGTTCCTCCCATTCCCTGAGGCAGGGTGCCTTTGAAAAGTTGGCGCTTACGTACTGCCTGTTCATACTGTTTGAAATCAGAAATGGGTTTCAGCTCATCTATACCGGATATGGTCTCTTCTCCTTCCTGGGGAACCAAAAACAATTCCTTTTCTTTTCCTAAATCAAGCAAAATATCAAGAAGAAGCCATCCCAGCAGTAAAAGAAATATCCCCAATAGTATTTTATTGACTTTCTGCCATTCTATTTTCTCTAAATCCATAGGGAATTTTATTCCACCGGGATAACTATTTTCAAGCCCGGTTTTAATCTACCCGGATCCTTAATCCTTTCTTTGTTTAATTCATAGATGTATCTCCAGCGATGTCCACTACCTAATTCTCTCTCGGCTATTTTCCAGAGCGTGTCTCCTTTTTTAACAGTATATTCGCGGGTAGAAACTTTTATCTCTCCCTCCAGTACCTGTTTCTCCTCTTCTAAAAATTTAGTTTCGTCTATGGGTTTTGCTGAGGGAGGAATTTCTCCCGGTGCAGGAAGCATTATTTCTTCTACTTCGGCTACCATAAATTGAGCATTTCTATCCTTCTGCATCCCTACAAGGTCAGTTATGGGAGCAACCGCATCCAGTTTCCCCCGACTGACAATTTTAATCCGCTTCTCATCAATCCCATGCTCAATCATGTATTTTTTAACTGCCTCAGCACGTTTTCTTCCCAGTTTTAAATTGTAAGACTCAGGACCACGAATATCGCAGTTACCGGTTATAAGGATATCTGCCTTGGGATTTCTCTGTAAACTCCTTAATGCCTCATTCAATATAGGCAAAGCATCCTCTCTTATATCCGCCTTATCAAAATCAAAATATATCTTAACATTCTTAATTATTTTTTTAATCAAAAGAGAAGGTCTTAATTCCTGAGGTTGAGGTGGGGGTAGTTCTTCCTCTTTATAATCATAAATAATTTTATAGACATAAACATAACCGCGGTTTCCCCATGGTCTAATCTCCCCGGGAATAACCGGCCACCACCAGTATCCTCCTCTTTGGGGGTCTTTTACTGGACCAGGTTTTGCATCTGTGGGCCACCAGGTAAACTGTTTCTGTAACTCCTCCAGTTCACGCTTTCTTTTTTCTTCCTTATCAGAAGCAAAAAGAAAATTATCAATAACTAACGATAAAACCAACATTACCAGAATAACTTTAACTGTTCTTCTTTTTACCATAATTCACCCCCTCTTTTAACAACTACAATCTCTTTTGGTTATAATTTTACTACCAATATATTTTAATATGCAAGGGAAAATTATTCTCCGGTAATTTGCACAACAATTTCGCGTTTGCGGGGATGATTGTCAAATTCGGCCAGAACTACCTGCTGCCATACGCCAAGTAAAAGTTTACCTCCTGCAAAAGGAATGACTAAAGAAGGACCCTGAAGAGCTGACCTAATATGGCTAAAACCATTAGCATCACCCCAGGTATTGTCGTGGTGGTAACTTTTATGAGCGGGAACTAACTTCTCATAAATTTCTTCCATATCACGGATAAGCCCTGGCTCGTATTCAAAAGTAGTGATACCAGCGGTAGAACCCGAAACAAATACCAGAAGACTTCCCTCTTTTAAACCAGAAGTTTCCAGCACCTTTCTCAATAAAGGTGTAATATCTATTAAATCGGGATTGCCTCTGGTTTCTAATTCAAGCTTCTTCGTGATTATTTTCATCTAATCTGAAAACCTCTTTATTCGCTCATCCCACAGCAGAATAAAAAATAATTTTTTGTTAATTGATAAAATAGATGAATTTATTACCAAAATCAAAGGTCTTTCAAAAGCAAATTAGCAGAAGACTTATCAGCTAACTCCCGCAGTTTAGCAAGCGAATCGGATATCTTTATCAGTTCGGGCGTCTGCTTGACAGGAATATTATCTATTCCGTATTTTTCCAATTGCTCCACTACATAATGGATGGTTAACCGATTAATATCCTGGGCAGGTTGATAAAAGTGCGTTCTCTCATCCTCACTTTTTATTTCAGTAACAATACCTGCTTCTTTTAGACTATTTAGAACATCTCTGGTTAAACGAATAGGAATTTCTAATTGATGCGCTATTTCAACCGCCGAAATAGGTTTCTCTCCTTTCACAAATCTTTTTACTAAGAAAGTAGTAATATAAAGAGCTATGAGTATTTTGAAAGAGTGGCTCGCCTTTAAACAATCCTGTTCAAATTCATAAGTATGGACATTTTGATGGGCAAAAGTAAGTTCTGCTCCAAAAAGAAGAACAAGCCAACTGGTATGTAGCCAGATGAGAAATAAAGGCAGAGCTGCAAAACTTCCATAAATGGCATTTATTTTTGCCACTCCAATCTGAAAATTTATGTAAAGCCATTGCACCAATGCGTATATTGTTCCGCCAACTATTCCCCCTAAGAGCGCAGAACGAAAATTCACCCGCGTATTAGGGATAAATAGATAAATAAAGGTAAAGAGAGTCCAGATTATACAATAAGGTAGAAGTCCAAGAACAAAAAATATAAAACCACTTATATTGGTCAATAAATTAATGCGCGAAATAAACATTTTCAACTGAGTACTCAAAAACACAGTTATACTTGTAGAAACAATAAGAAGAAAGGGACAAATTAACATTATGGAAATATAATCACTGAAACGACGCATAAAAGAGCGCATTT
>JBFWKV010000082.1:0-5443 GCA_050252475.1 Candidatus Omnitrophota bacterium
TGAAAGCGGGTGCTAAACGAAGAAATCTTTATCTATTCTTGTTTATCATTTTTTATTTTCTGGTTTCCTTTTTGCTATTCTCTATAAAAGGATTATGGATGGATAGTTTTCTTCCCATCTGTTCATCTTTTTACATTTTTCTTTCCATAACTATACATCGTTATAGCAGGGAGAGAATGCTCAGAAAGGAAGAAGAGAAAAAAGAACTGGCGGGAAAATTAAAAAACGAAACCTTTATTAACACCCACTTAACTGACAGCAATATTGAAATAGTTGTTAGAACCTCACCCACTCATGAAGTAGAGGGAGATTTTTTTGATATCATCAGAATTGAGGATAATCAGATTGGAGTTCTGCTGGGCAGGGCGCCGGGAAGAGGATTAGACACGGTTAATTATATTATAAAACTGGTGAATGAATTTCGTCTTCAGGCTCCTTTGTATAGAAAACCCCGCGTATTATTAAATGCGGTAAACAATGTCCTTTTTGCCGAAGGGACAAAAGGAATGTATGCTACCTGTTTATATATCCTCGTAGATACGAATAAAATGACAATAAATTTTGCCAATGCGGGACACGACCCTTTAATTATCGCTTCTGAGAATAAACAGGAGATGAGTGTATATGAGGCTTTAGATTCTACCCCCTTAGGAATAGCCAAGAATGTGGGGTTTCTTGACCAGGAAGTACCCATCAATAAAGGCGATTTAATTGTTGGTTTTACTGCTGGTGTGGTAGAGGCAAAAAATAGAGAAGGGAAGGAATTTGGACTGGATAATTTGAAAGAAGTAATTAATCAGTATCGCACATGGAACTTGACAAAACTGGGCAATAAAATTTTTGAAAAAATTTATCGCTTTAGCCAGGGGCAGAAGAATCACCAGGAGTGCAGTGTTTTGCTTATAAAGGTTAAGGAGGAATTGGTTAAAGATAAGGAAACGGTTTATGAAAGAAGAAAAATCTCTGCGCAACAAATGGTTAAATAATAGAAATGGTACTCGTGAAGAAGCGGGGGATAAAGAAAAGATTATTCAGCTCCTTGTGGAGGGAATATCTAATCTGGAAAGAGGGTTGCGTGTTTTAGACCGTAATCTTATTCTCGCTAAGAAACCGCTGGACATACTGGCAGTAGACCTGCTGGGAGAACTGGTAATAATAGAGTTAGAATTAAAAGAGGACGAAACAGTAATTTTACGCGCCTTAGAACACTTTGACTGGCTACTTAATAATATAAACTCGGTCGTTCAAAAATACAATAAGGAAAGAATAGATATAACCCTTGCTCCTCGCATAATAATTATCGGGGGACATTTTGGAGAAAATTTTGTTAGAAAACTCAGTTATATTAATACTACAAAAATTGAACTTTATGAATATGAATTGAAAAATGAAGATGGCATTTCCCGTCTCAATCTGAAGCCATATGCCTTATCTATCTCGGCACATAAAAAAATAGAAATAAGTAAACCCCGTATTGAAGATTTGATTAACTCTATAAAGGTTATCTCTTTAAGACAGTTGTGTCATAGAATTATTAGAGAACTGCGCAGTATTAATATAGAGTCTATAGTGGACACCTCGCGTGGTTTTATAGAAATACAGGAAAAAGGAAAAATTCTCCTGCGGATTTATCCCCAGACTGATTTCTTCTGGGTAAGTTTATCCGCACGAGGTAAATGGCAGGGTATTAAGGTAGATGAGTTAAAAAAAGGCGAAGAGATTATCAGAAGACTGAGAGAAGGAGAATTCGGCTAATCGGGTATAAAGAGGGCCTGCCGGAGTAAGTTCGCTTTTCAGAAAAGATATTTTGTTTACCGCAAGACTATTTTTCGGTTGAAAGCTAAGCTTTTCCTTAATAATCTTATTTAATTTTTCTTTATTCTTAAACGACCTTACCCTTCCTAAAGTAAGATGAGCTGAATAGGGTTTTTTCTCCGAGGCAAATCCTATACTTATTAAGTTTTTTTCAATTTTATTAGCAAGTTGTGTCAGTTCTTCTTTTCCTTTTTCTATGCCTACCCAGATAACCCGAGGAAAATCTAATTTAGGAAATGCTCCCAGACCCTGAAAGGTTACTGCAAAAGGTTTTGTCTGGTCGGAGATTATTCTCAGGGTTCTTTCTATCTCTTCAATTTTCTTTTCCTCGGTGTTTCCCAAGAATTTCAGGGTCAGGTGCATATTTTTTGGTTCAACCCATTTTACATCTGCTTCTGATTTCCTCAATTCATTCTGCAACTGGGAAAATTCCTCGCGTAAAGATTCTGATATTTCTATGGCAATAAAAGTACGTATACCCATCTCTGGCTAAGAACTAATGGATTAAATAGTTAAATAGAAAATCCCCATAAGTCATTTTAACCATTTAACAATTTAACCATTTTAACCATTTAACCATTTAACCAATCTCTTATCATCTCCAGAGCAGTTTGGGAGGTTTTCAGTTTTATGGTTAATCTGTCACCTGTAAACCGACATTCTTTTACTTCTGTTTTATCTTCTGTAGAGAGAGCAAGGTAAACCAGACCAACTGGTTTTTCTGGAGAACCTCCTCCTGGTCCGGCAATTCCCGTTACTCCTATTCCCAAATCTGCTTTTGCTATTTCCCGCACATTATTTGCCATCATTCCTGCTACTTCCCTGCTTACTGCTCCATGTTTTTTTAAAATTTCTTGCGGGATTTTTAGTAGTTTTGTTTTTTCCTCGTTGGCATAGGCTATTATCCCCAGTTTAAAATATCGTGAGCTACCGGGAACATTAGTAATTCGGTTGGCAATTAAGCCACCAGTGCAGGATTCGGCAATCGCCAGGGTTTTTTTCTTTTTGATTAAAAGTTTTCCCACAATTTCTTCTAAAGTTTCTCTGTCTTTTCCGAAGATGTACTCTCCCAGACGTTTTTTTATACTTTTTTCAATTTCGGAGATTTTTTGCAATGCTTCTTTTCTGGTCTTTGCTTTGGCAGTTATTTTTAGTTCTATTTGGTGGGGATGGGCATATATTCCTACAGTAAGAGGTGGTTTTAACTCTAAAATATCTTTTATTCTCTCTGCGATTGCTGATTCCGGTAGTCCGGTAAGTTTTATTGTCCGGATAAAAATAATATCTTTCAGCCCAAATTTAGATTTTAAAAAAGGGATTACTCTTTTTTCAAACATAGGTATTAATTCTGCAGGGGGACCTGGCAGGGCAATGAGTATTTTTTTATTTTTTTCCAGAATAAATCCGGGAGCAGTTCCCACTTTGTTCGGGAGGATATAAGAATTTGCGGGAAGATATGCCTGGCGTTTATTTATCTCCGGCATTTTTAACCCCTGTTTTTCAAAATGTTTTTCTATTTGTGAAAGGATTTCGTTTCTAAGAATGAGTTTGCATTTGAAAACACGGGCAATGGTTTCTAAGGTAATATCATCTAAGGTGGGACCGAGTCCTCCGGTAGTAATAATAATGTTAGAACGTTTCTTAGCCTGTTTAATTAAGTAAGAAAGTCTCTCAGGATTATCTCCTACGGTGGATTGAAAGTAAACATCTATTCCCAGGCTTGCCAGTTTTGCAGAAAGATAACTGGCATTGGTATTGATAATCTGACCTAATAAAAGTTCTGTCCCAATAGAAATAATTTCCGCTTTCATTATGCTCAATAACCTCGGAATAACTTTCCCGCGTTATTTTTGCTTATATAATAAGACAAATTTTGTTCAATTACAACCAGATTTTTCTGTTACCACTAAGAATGTCAGATTAGATTAGTGTTAAAATACCCCACTTCTTGTAAGTGAGATTCTTTCTGTTTTTTAGAAAAGAAATTTAGATATAAAAGGATAACGAGTTCCAGGAGCAAGAGAGGTTTCTTTAGAAAAAGGTGACATCTTTATATTGTAATACTACAAACCAGATTTTTCTTTACAAGAGGAAAAGGAGCGGATATAATTTAATAGATAAAATTTTATTTATACCGCAAGAAGGAGGTAAATTATGGCTGAGACAAAAGAGGCAAAATATAAAGAAGAGAAGAAAGATGCAAAAACGGAGAAAGACCGTGCTTTAGATTTAGCCCTTGCGCAGATAGAAAAACAATTTGGTAAGGGTTCCATTATGCGACTTGGACAGGAGACCAAACTGGAGGTTGCCTCTATTCCCACCGGTTCCATAGTTCTTGACTATGCTCTGGGTATCGGGGGAGTTCCCCGCGGACGGGTGGTGGAAATTTTTGGGCCGGAGTCTTCCGGAAAGACGACGCTTGCCTTAAGTATTATCAGTCAGACCCAGCGTTCAGGAGGAGTTGCTGCTTTTATAGATGCTGAGCATGCTTTAGACCCCACCTATGCTAAGAAAGTGGGAGTGAATCTGGATGATTTATTGATCTCACAACCAGACACTGGCGAGCAAGCTCTGGAAATAGCCGAGACTTTAGTGCGTTCTAATGCGGTGGATGTAATAGTGATTGATTCGGTAGCTGCTTTGGTTCCTCGTGCAGAAATAGAAGGAGAGATGGGAGACCAGCTGGTTGGCCTGCAAGCGCGTTTAATGTCTCAAGCAATGCGTAAACTTACCGCAGCAATTAGTAAATCCAAGACCTGCGTTATTTTTATCAATCAGATAAGAGAGAAAATAGGGGTTATGTTTGGCAATCCTGAGACTACCCCAGGAGGAAGGGCTTTAAAATTTTATGCTTCGGTGAGAATAGATTTAAGAAAACGGGAGACCATAAAATCTGGAGATAATATTATTGGAAGTAGGGTAAAAGCAAAGGTGGTCAAGAATAAAGTTGCTCCTCCCTTTCATGAGGCAAACTTTGATATTTATTACGATGAGGGAATCTCCCGGGAAAGTGGGATTATAGATTTAGGTACGGAATTGGGAATAATTCAAAAATCAGGTGCCTGGATACTTTACGGAGATAAAAAATTAGGTCAGGGTAAAGACAATGCCAGGATTTTTTTGAAGGAAAATCCTAAAATAGCCCAGGAAATTGAAGAAAAGATAACGGAAAAGATGAAAATTACCTCGTAATATTGACTACCGAGTTTATAACATTCGCAGGAGAAAAACTTCGTTGAATTTTAAATAACGGGGAGGTGAAAAATGGAGGTTAATTTAGAGAGAAAGAAAACCCTCGTTATCTTGATTATGGGGTTGATAGTAGGTCTACTCAGTGGAGTGATAATTACTGCAAGGTTTAATTTTACTCCTCAAATACAGGCAACTTCCCAGGAGGTGAACAATTCGCTGATTACTTTAGAGGATGCTTTTGTTGCCGTGGCAGAAGAGGTAGGACCAGCGGTGGTCAGTATCAGTACAGAAAGTACGGAAGTTGTAGGAGATGAATTTTTCTCTGTTCCTTTTGGCGATAGTTTCTTTGATGAATTCTTCAGGGAATTTTTTTGTGAGATTCCCCGGAGAAAATTTAAGCGACTGGGAATTGGTTCAGGGGTAATTGTGCACAAAT
>JBFWKV010000083.1:0-5441 GCA_050252475.1 Candidatus Omnitrophota bacterium
TAAAGCAGTAATATAACGTCCTTCAGGAGGAACACTGGTAATGGGTGGTATAGCAGCCGAATAATTATATTTGGAAAAATCATAAGCAACTTCCTCATACGCACGCGTATTTTGGTTATAGAAGAATAACTTCAGAGGATATTTATTCTGACTTCCCCGTGGCCTTGCCTGGAGCCACCAAATCCCATCATCGTGAAATTTATCCCCGCCAATCGCAAGAAACTCCGGGTAGGTCAAACCTTCGGCTTCCACTCGTCCATATAAAGGTGGATCAAGCACAGAAATAGGGGTTATTTTCGGTGGTTGAAAAGGAGTTGTAGCAAGCCTTCTGGCTCGCTCAATCAGTCCCTCAACTATAAAATCGGTATTTTCCAACTGATAAATCTCTTCATTGGTTAAACCCCGGTAAGGAGAAGCTAAACTCAAACTGAGAATATTACCTGACCAAAGTTTAGTAAATTCCGCTTCACTCATGGTTATCTCTTCTCCCGGTGTATTAAGATTAACAAACTTAGTTAACCATAAAAATCCTCCTCGTCTAAAACCGTTTAAAAGCACATATTCACCCGTCTTCAGTTCGGCTACAAGTGGCATACGTCCGGTTTTGTTAAAAAAATCCTCCAATTCAGAGAATTTAGCAAGGCTAACTACATAAGGAGAGAAACCGTTTATCCTGCCTGCCCGATAAAGAGAATAAAGTGACGGATTATACTCGAGCCCCGATTCATACACACCAGCCAATACATTAGCAAACACAGCGGCAATTCTTAAATCCGCAAGAGAAGGAACTTCTCCTCCATAACTCTTAATCATCTCCCGCAAGGCATAAACTCCACTATCCCCAGCTATTTGCTCCTGGGAAGATAAAATCCAGTCTTTTATGGTTTCTCTATCTTCGGGTTTAAACCGGTATTCAATACCGGGACCCATTATCTCAGTAAGAATATTTTCTCTTTCTTCGGAATCAAGTTGAGCAAGTTTATCATAGATTCTTTCTATCGTTTCGGCCACCTGCCAGGATTCCGGATAGGTAAAACCGGCTAAATATATCCTTCCCGTTTTCCGCGTAACCCTGTGGTCTTCAAATATGAGGGTTATTTCTTCAATATCCTTCCAGTAGTTCTGTTGAAAAGCAAAATCACCTCCCACTTCATTCTTATTAATCTCTATCCTCTTCCATTCGCTACCAATATCATCAATTATGTATATACCTTTTTTCCCGTCTTTATTCTTAAACTCAAGCTTCAAGCGACGTGTAAATCCTTTTTCAGCATCGCCGCGGATATAGAAAATTATTTTCTCGGAAGATTCCGAAAAGTCCTGAGAGTCTAATTTGATAGTAAATCCATTGAAAGCACCCCTCGTGGAGGAAACATCGTAGTCCACACGTAAAATGGGTAATTCTCCAAAACGGATATCCTGGTCGTAAACAAAAGAAATTCCCTGCTGGGAATCATCGGGATTATTTTTCCAAGAAAATTGATTAACAATGTCCAATTTTGCAGATAAGGTATCACGAAATTGTTCTGGTATAATCTCATTCCGTGCCTGTATAATCAACTCACTAATCGGAAGAAAAGACGAATCATTCCCACTCCATACGGGCGGAGTAAGAGGATCCTGACCGAGAAACATAGAGGAAAAAGAATTAGCATGAACAATAAGAGAAAAACTTATTGTCATAAATACAAATGCAATCTTAAATTTTAATTCTAAATTAATCATATTAGAACCTGAATTTTCTCTCGCTGTATAATGATTTTATATATTCTAATTTTCCCACTGTCTCTAAGAACCTTGTGAAATAACGATGGTTGTTCTCGGCATTTAGAGCAGATAAAAGCACAAAATGGTCCTTGCCTACATAGGTCCGGCTTATATCCCCCGCTAAACCTACAGAATCCCACCATCCATAAGGACCTTTTACTCCTGGCTTAGCAGAAACTAATTTATCAAAAAACGCCAATCCCAGTTCAGGATTAACTGCATAAGCAAGACCAATGGCATAAACCGCTCCTATATCTGAACGGATAGGATTTCTCCTTGCCCACGACTCGGAAGCACCGGGAATGGCTATACCGGTAAGATAACGATATTTATCTCGGGAATAAGGGTCAGCACATTCAGAATATAGGGCAGGCATGTTCTCTCTTTCAGCCCAGTCTTTCTGTACTATTGCATATCGTAAGTGCGCGGTTCTGAAACCCTCTGACCATTCCATTTCGGGTACAAAAACCAGAGGCATCCATGCCTGAAATGCACTTTCCCAGGGAGCAAGAATTTTCATTTTTTGACCGTTGGAAAGCGTGTAATCCAAATAAAACTCTCCCAGATTATCCCATGCATCGCGGGGAACCTCACCGAGAATTATTGCCATAAGCGTAGCTAACCTTCCTTCGTTATATACTCGGTCCATATAATATACTGGTTCATCTCCTCCATCGGAATATCCCCCGAGAATAAGTTTGCGCTCGGAATCATACAGATTCTTCCATCCTTCTTTTTGCTCGGCGAGTAATTCTTCCGCTAAATTTACCAATTTCCTTGCTTGCGGGGAAGGGTCATCTACAAAAGCACCAATAATCAAAGCTAAGGCTGCCGAATAAAAAGCATTGTCGATGGCAGAAACATAAGAATTGGTAGGAGAAATTTTTACTTCCGGCGATGCAATATCATACCAGTAAAGAAGTCCATCTTTTTTAGGAGCACTTTTTAAAACCTCAAGAGCCCGGATCAATCTATTCAGAGCCTCCCATTCACTGAGAATACTATTTTTGATATCCCCCTTGGCTACACCCAGCAAATAAGCTAAATAATAACCTATATCCGTGGGAGTATTGTAAAAACCTATCTCTACCTCCCCATCGGGTTTGACGAATACATAATTGTAAGGAAGGTCAGTATCAGGGTCTACTCCCAGATTATAGGTAAAGTAAAGGCTATTTTCCTCGTATATAGTTTGGGGAGTTATTTTAGTAGCTTCTGGGATAGACGCCTGTTGAGAGACAGGTAGTATTGGAGGTGAGGAAGAAGGGAAAAGTAGCATCGCCTGTAGAGAAGGAGAGGAAAAAATAAATAAGCTAATTAAAACCAAAAGTAAATTGATTCCTAATAAATATAATTTAAATTTAAAATTAATTTTATTAACCATCATCGGTATCTCCTTCTATAATTTTTCTTAAAAAATATACCTTATCTTTAGCCCATCGTCAAGGGGGGTGGAATTCTTTCTACCAGAGAAACATCCTGAGAAATACAAAATTTGATAAGTTATGGTAATTGTAAAGAAAATTTTTCAAAAATAAAAGCCGGGTTGAAACTTCTTCTCAACCCGGCCCTTTCTTTTTAAGCCCGCAGCATTGTGCCTTTTCTGTAAAAAGTATAGCACGAAAAATCTAAATCGTCAAGCCTACGCAGTCTTCATTATTTGAGGAAGACTATATCGTCAATATAGATTGCTCCCTCTTTTTTGGTAGCAATTCTGTCTTCAAAAACAATCACAAACTCATGCATGGAAGTTCTATCTTCAAGACCAGCAAATTTATCTAAGGGGATAACAATCTCTTTCCAGTCCTTGGTTACTTCAGTCACATAGTATCTTCCCATCTGACCCTTTGTATTCTTTAATTCCACTTTAAACACCTTGGTAAACCCACGCACTTCATCTCCCTTAACCCAGAAAGAGAGTGCTTTGTAATCTGAAAGGTCAATACCCTGAAGTCTCATCCAGAAACCATTGTAGGCAGGATTAGGAGAATCTACATCATACATCAATTGGATTGAACATCCTTCATCACCACGTTTAATTGTGGAAACAAAGCTGTCAAAACAACCTTGCGTAAAATCATTGGGGTCCTTATTCCAGGCACCGAAGCCCCCTCCCAGATTATTTGGCTTTTTGCAGGTATCAAAATCAGCAGCAATTAAAGCTCCTTCCCGCGTAAGTTTAAGTTTGGGTTTAACCAGTTCGCCGGTTACTTCAATCTCTTGCTTTGCCTCCTCTTTTTCAGCAGTCTCACTAACCACTACCTTTGCCTCTTCCTTTTTCTCCTCTGGTTTAGTGGCAGATTCTTTCTTAGGGGCACAGCTGTATAGAGTAAAACCTATACCCACAAGAAGAATAATAACCACTAAGGACCAGAAAAACTTTTTAAACATAAAACATCACCTCCTTGTCAAAATTAATGTTCAAAAATTTCTAAAAGAATTTCTCCATACTCAACAGATACTCTACGTTTTTTATCCAGGGGTCCTGATGAAAACGCTCGCGAATTTTTCCCTTAGTTAAATAATTCGCCAGAGAAACAAAAATCATTCCCTGATCAAGACAGAGATAACGCGAGGAAACCTTTTTTGTATGTACATCCACCGAGTCATACATCCCGTACTCACCATATAAATCAAAATTTTTAAGCAACTGGCGAATGTTTTTAAGTACTTCCTCAGGAAGATAATCAATTGCCAGGATGGAAGCATGAGGAGTGATTACTCCTTCATCAGGATATCCCTTTGCCCCTAAATTTGCTAAACCATACTCGTGGTAACCACCGTATCTTCCATCAGGGGTAGAACAGGGAGAAATTCCCCAGACAGGATATTTTTTCTCATTAAGCGCATAATCAATATGGGCTTTTATAGCATTTAAATTATTCAAACCCAATCCTTCGGGAGCAAGTTCCTTCTCCTTGAGAACCAAACTCGGCATGAGAAATTCAAATAAACTTCCTCCCCAAGAAGGAACTATTTTAAAATCTTTATAAGTGTAATATCCTTCAAAAACATCTATTTCCATATATTCACGGTATCCTCGACCCTGGGGCTTCTGTCTCTGCCAATTCCAGGCTTGGGGTAAGGTACGGAAAATTCTAAACCAATGCTCAGGAGGAACATCGCCTTTCCCAATGGCAATAAGAGAAGTAACCCGTGGTTCTGTAGCAATCTGCCCATAGTGATAGGGAGTGGGAGTAGGAGGTTCACGGTTTAATTCATAACCTAAATATAATTTGCCTTCTACCGGGTCATATAAAACAGCATAATCCATCTCCTCCAAGATTTCACTGCAAACATTGTAAAGCTCGGGAAATGCTTGACGTAAAACAATTAAACCTGCGCAAAGCCAACCATTGTCTACCGTGGAGATATATTTACGCGCAATCTGTAAGTTTGTGGTAGAATACCAGTTATAGAAAAACCCTTTCCAGCGCGGAATTTTCTTGAGTACAGAAAGAGTATTTTCTGCTCTCTTTATCGCCTCTTCCTTACTAATTAAATTCAAATCATAAGCACCCACAAGGCTTAAAAAATAGAGCCCGATATTTGTGGGAGAAGTATAATCACCAATACGATATTCTTTACTCTCATCCAAATCAATCCAGTCAACTACCAGATGGTTATTTTTGTCTACCAAATTTTCAAAATAACCCCAGGTATCAGAGGCAATG
>JBFWKV010000084.1:0-5439 GCA_050252475.1 Candidatus Omnitrophota bacterium
GATTACTCCTGAGGAATACTTAGGGGACGTCCTGGGAGACCTAAATGCTCGTCGCGCCCAGATTATTAGTCTTGGCCAACGGGGTAATGTAAAGACAATTCGTGGTTTTGTTCCCCTTGCAGAAATGTTTGGGTATGTAACCAAGATAAGGTCATTGACACAGGGTAGAGGAAGTTATGCCATGGAGCCTTCTTTCTATCAGGAAGTTCCCAAGGAGATATTAGACAAGATTCTCTCGGGGATTTATTGAGCAGTGATTCTTTAAATAAAAGGTGAGGATAAATGGCTGAACAAAAAATACGTATTAAATTAAAAGCCTATGATCATCGTATCCTTGATCAATCAGCAGCTGAGATTGTAGAGAGTGCTAAGAAAACGGGAGCCAAGGTAAGAGGTCCCATTCCTTTGCCTACTAAGTGGAGAGTTTATACAGTTTTGCGTTCTCCGGTAATAGACAAAAAGTCAAGGGAACAGTTTGAGATGAAGATTCATAAGAGAATCATTGATATTCTAGAACCCACTGCTAAAACAATGGAGGCATTGCGCAAGTTGAATCTTCCTGCAGGGGTTCATGCAGAGATTAAATAATAAATAGATAGGGCAAACAATGGATTCATTATTGGGGAAAAAAATTGGAATGACACAGGTGTATGATGATAAAGGAACAGTTGTTCCGGTGACTGTTCTTCAGGTTGGTCCATGTTATATTTTGCGCGTGATCAGAGATGAGAAGAATGATTATTATGCTTTACAGATTGGTTTTGAAGAGAATAAGAATAAGAGGATTAATCGCGCCGAGTTGAAATTTTTTGAGAAAATTGGGGTAAAACCGCAGAAATTTATTAGAGAAATAAGGATTAGTAAAGAAGAATTGGATAAATATAAGCCGGGTGATTTAGTTAATGTAGAATTATTCAATGACTCAAGTTATGTAGATGTTCAAGGGAATTCTATTGGTAAAGGTTTTCAGGGTGGTATGAAACGGTGGGGCTGGAAAGGGGGACCGCAAACTCATGGTTCCATGTCTCATCGTCGTCCCGGTTCAATTGGTTCAAGTACTGATCCAGGGCGTGTTTTAAAAGGACAACATATGCCAGGGAGGATGGGGAATAGGAAAGTTACTGTTAAGAATCTAAAAATAGTATATTGTGATAAAGAGAAAAATCTTCTTCTGGTTAAAGGGGCAGTTCCTGGCCCAGGGAATAATTTGGTTATTGTTAGAAAGTCAAAGAAGCAACCTAAGGTGAAGAAATGAATACTGAAACTAATAATCTTTTAGTTTTATATGATTTGGAAGGGAAAGAGAAGGATAAGGTCGTTCTTGATTCGGAGATCTTTGACGGGGAAGTTGATAGCGACATCCTTTATCAAATAAAACTTATGTATGAGGCAAATCAGCGGAAGGGAACTGCGTCAACCAAAACCCGCGGTTTAGTAGAAGGAGGAAACGCTAAACCATGGCGTCAGAAGGGTACGGGACGTGCGAGAGCAGGCAGTATACGGTCTCCTCTCTGGAGAGGTGGAGGAAAAGTTTTTGGACCTCTTCCCCGTGATTATTATTATCGTTTGCCCAAGAAAGTTTTGAGGCGCGGATTAAAAATTGCACTTAATATGCATTGGAAGAATTCAAGTCTTAAATTGGTTGAGGAGAATATAAGTCTGGAAAAACCAAAGACAAAACTTTTTGCACAAATTCTAAAGAAGTTAGATTTAAAAGGAAGAATTCTTTTTGTATTAAAAGAAATAAATCCGGCGATAAAACTGGCGGGTAGAAACATCCCCGGTTTGGTAATTAAGACAGCCAATGAAGTGAATGTTTTTGACCTGCTTTATAACGATTTACTTGTTTTGACCCCTTCTGCATTGGAAGGGTTAATTTTGAGGGTGAAGAAATGAAGCTGGAAGCTCAGGATGTGATATTATTTATGTTACAGACGGAGCGAACCACGCGGATAAGAAAGTGGAATAAGTATGCCTTTGCGGTGGCTCCACAGGCAAATAAAATCCAGATTAGGCAAGCGGTGGAGAAGATTTTTAATGTCAAAGTAAAAGATGTAAATACTATGATTATCCCTGGTAAGTGGAGAAGGATAGGACGTTCACAGGGGAGAAAACCGGACTGGAAAAAGGCAGTAGTAACTCTGAAAGAAGGATATAAGATAGAGTAAGCAGATAAGGAGAATTATGGGTATAAAAAAGTATAAACCTGTTACACCGACTTTAAGATGGCAAACGGTTTCTACCTTTGAGGAAATTACCCGGGACGAACCGGAGCGTTCTCTCATTGAGATTCTGAAGAAAAAAGGTGGGAGGAATCAATTTGGACATATTACTGCTCGTCATAGAGGAGGGGGGTGTAAACGATATTATCGGATAATAGATTTTAAACGAGACAAATTTAATGTCCCTGCAGTAGTTGAGTCCATTGAGTATGATCCTAATCGTTCGGCAAGGATTGCTCTTCTCAGATATGAAGATGGAGAGAAGAGATACATTCTGGCTCCGATAGGAATAAAAGTGGGTGATAAACTTATTTCAGGACCAGAAGCCGAAATAAAACCGGGCAATGCTTTGCCTTTAAGAAATATTCCCGTAGGAACTTTGGTGCATAATATAGAATTAGTTAAAGGCAAGGGAGGAAAGTTGGTAAGAGCAGCAGGTAGCTGTGCACAGGTAATGGCGAAAGAAGGTAATTTTGCCCATATTAAGATGCCTTCGGGCGAGATTAGATTAATAAATCTTGATTGTTTAGCCACAGTAGGACAGGTGGGTAATATTGACCATAAGAATATTTCATTAGGTAAGGCAGGACGTTCTCGTTGGTTGGGGAGACGTCCCCATGTGCGTGGTGCAGCTATGAATCCCATTGATCATCCTCATGGCGGTGGAGAAGGGAAAAGTGGACAGGGGAATCCCCATCCAGTTACTCCCTGGGGAAAACCGACAAAGGGATATAAGACGAGAAAGAAGAAGAAATACTCTGACAGATATATTATTAAGAGAAGAAATTAATCTGTTTAATTTCAACTATTATAATGGAGTGAGGGAATTATGGCACGCAGTATAAAGAAGGGTCCTTATGTAGATGAGAAATTGCTGGAAAAAGTTAAAAATACTATAAAGCAGGAACATAAACCTATAAAAACATGGTCAAGAAGATCAATGATTATTCCTGAGTTTGTAGGGTATACTTTTCTCGTTTATAATGGTCAGAAATTTATCCCCGTTTATGTTACAGAACATATGGTAGGGCATCGTTTGGGAGAATTTGCTCCCACGCGAACCTTCAGAAAACATGGAGGAGCAGGAACAAAGGTGGCGGCTGAGGGAACCAAGACAGCAGGAAAAGGATAAACCAAAGATTCTTGAAGCGAGGCGATAATGGTTTCACGGGCTATTTTACGTTATTTAAGATTATCTCCGCGCAAGGTTCGTCAGGTTATAAATCTTGTGCGCGGTAAGGACACAGAAACTGCTGAGGCGATACTTATCAGTTTAAATAAACGTCCAGCGGTTTATATTCTTAAGTTACTTAAATCAGCATTAGCAAATGCCGAATTTAAAGGATTAAAGGGAAGGCGCTTATATATCTCTAAGATTACTGCAGATGGTGGGCCTGTATTGAAGAGATACCGAGCAGCTCCTTTTGGTAGAGCGAACATGATTAGACGTAGAACTACTCATATTACCTTAGAGCTTGATGAGATAAAAGAGGGGAGGACTTAAGAACATATGGGGCAGAAGGTTCATCCTTATAGTTTCCGTTTAGGATTTTCAAAAAACTGGCAGTCTCGCTGGTTTGCTAATGGTTCAGAATTTGCTAAATGTTTAATAGAGGATGCGAATATTCGCAAACATATCAAGAAAACTTTTCCTACTGCTCAGGTTTCTAAGATAGAGATTGAGAGAGTGCCTGAACGAATAAGGGTGATAATTCATACTTCTCGGCCGGGTATCATAATAGGAAGACGGGGAGCGGATATAGACCGCTTGAGAGAGGACCTGCAGGAAATGGTAAATAAGCAGGTGGATATTGAATTAAGAGAGATAAAAAATCCTTCTCTGGATGCACAACTGGTAGCGGAGAATATTGCTTTTCAACTGGAGAAACGTATAGCTTATAGAAGAGCAATTAAACGAGCGATTCAGTTGGCAATGGAGGGAGGAGCAAAAGGGATAAAGATTGTTTGTGGAGGAAGACTGGCAGGAGCGGAGATAGCACGCACTGAAACTTTTAAAATGGGTAAGATCCCTCTGCAAACTATACGAGCGGATATAGATTATGGTGTCTGTGGAGCACTTACGACCTCTGGATATATCGGGATTAAGGTTTGGATATATAAAGGTGATATTCTGGAACAGACAGAAGAAATTCAGAAATCTGAAGAAAAAAGTGAGAAAAAAGAGATAAACCTGTGAGGTGAATATGGCTTTAATGCCCAAAAGGGTTAAATATCGCAAAGCACAGCGGGGAAGACGGAAAGGAAAAGCAAGTTCGGCGTGTGAATTAGATTTTGGTGAATTTGGTATACAGGCGTTAGAGAATGCCTGGATAACCAATCACCAGATAGAAGCAGCAAGAATTGCCCTTACCCGCCGAATAAGAAAAGGGGGGAAACTCTGGATAAGAATTTTTCCCGATAAACCGGTGACTAAAAAACCCGCTGAGACAAGAATGGGTAAGGGTAAAGGAATGGTTGACCATTGGGTTGCAGTGGTTAAACGGGGTAAAATACTATTTGAGATGGAGGGTCTGCCGGAAGAATTAGCCCGCGAAGCTTTTGCTTTAGCTTCGCATAAACTACCTATTAGAACGCGATTTGTAACAAGAAGGCATTGATATGAAGGCGAAAGAATTGCGCGAACTTACTAATGAAGAATTGAAACATAAATTGGTTTCTTTAAAAGAGGAATTATTCAATCTGCGGAAGTCTATTTATACTGCGAAATTAGAGAAGCCGCACAGGATTAAAGAGATTAGAAAAGATATTGCGCGTATTCTTACTATTCTTAATGAAAGGGAGAAAGAATAATGTCTAAGAAGAGAAAGGTTTTCATTGGTAAGGTAGTTAGTGCAAAGATGGAAAAAACGGTTGTTGTAGAGGTGGAAAGAAAGATAATTCATCCCAAATATAAGAGAGTTATAAAAAAGTATTCTAAATTTAAGGCACATGATGAGAAAAGGATAGCTAAAGAAGGTGATATTGTAAAGATTATAGAAAGCCGTCCTCTTTCTAAGGATAAACGTTGGGTGGTTATTGAGATAATAAATAACAAAACAAAAGATTAAATATGATAAGAATACGTACTATTTTAGAGGTAGCAGATAATACGGGGGCTAAAAAAGTCTCCTTTATTGGAGTATTAGGGAAGGGCAATGCTAAGGTTGCCTACGTAGGAGATATTATTACTTGCAATGTTAAAGAAGCTACCCCCGAC
>JBFWKV010000085.1:0-5388 GCA_050252475.1 Candidatus Omnitrophota bacterium
AGCAGGAGGTTATGTGGTATTAGAACCAGGGGTAAGAATTGCGGAATTGGAAGAGGAAGTGGGGCGTTTTGGTTTATCTTACCTTCCCCAACCCACAGAAAACAATGCTTTTATCGGCGGAACTCTGGCTACTAATGCTTCGGGAGCGAGAGGGTTTAAATACGGTTCAACGCGTAATTATGTGCGTCGGATAAAAGTTATTTTAACCGATGGTAATATTTTAGAAATAAAAAGAAATGAAAAATTTGCTGAGGGCAGGAAATTTACCCTGGTATTTAACGGGAAAGAAAAAACAATACTGCTTCCTTCTTATACAGTTCCTGATATAAAGACCTCCGCAGGGTATTTTGTTAAGGAGAACATGGATTTGATAGACCTTTTTATCGGACAGGAAGGAACTCTGGGAGTAATAGTAGAAATTGAACTGGCTTTGCATAAAATAGATAAGAATGTATTTGGTATAATACTTTTCTTCCGGGAGGAGAAGAAGGCTTTAGAGATAGTGAGTAAAGTAAAAGAATTGTCTTTTCTTACTCGCCGGGGAAAGACAAAGAGCAACATAGATTGTCTTTCTTTAGAATTTTTTGATTATTACGCACTTCAGTTGTTAAGAGAAAAATATAACCAGATCCCTTCTGAGGCAGAGTCGGCTTTATTTATAGAGCAGGAATATACTCCGGAGAATCAGAATAGCGTTCTTGAGGAATGGGTTGAATTTCTAGATAAAAAAGGAATACTCCTGGAAAACAGCTGGTTCTCTCAAACCGATAAGGAGAAGGAATTTTTTCAGAAATTTCGGCACGCCCTTCCGGAACTGGTGAATGTGAGGGTAAAAAATAATGGTTTCCCCAAAATAGGGACAGATATGGCGGTTCCTGATGAGCATTTCAGAACTATTTTTAAATTTTACAAATCCTTGCTTAAAGAATCTGGTCTTAATTATGTAATTTTTGGACATATCGGTGATAACCATCTTCATATCAATATCTTACCTGAGGACGAGCAAGAATTCTTGAAGGCACGGGATATTTATACCACCATGGCTAAGAAGGTGGTAAGTTTAGGAGGAACGGTTTCTGCTGAACATGGGATAGGAAAACTTAAACATAAGTACCTGGAGATTATGTTTGGTAGGGAAGCCATTTTAGAAATGGCTCATCTTAAGAAACAGTTTGATCCTGCGCTTATTTTGGGACTGGATAATATCTTTCCTAAAGAAATGCTTTTAAGTATCTCTTAGTCATGTCTTACCCCTCTTACTTAGAGCTTTATAAAAATGGCGTTTTGGAAAAAAGGCGAGATTTATTTAGAGAAATTCTTAAATATTGCCATCTCTGTCCACGCAACTGTAAGGTGAACCGTGAAGGGGGAGAAATCGGTTTCTGTCAGGCAGGTAAAAAACCAAAAGTATTCAATTATCAAATTCATCGTGGTGAGGAACCAGCTATCTCGGGTAAAAATGGTTCGGGAACCATATTCTTCAGTTATTGTTCCAATCGTTGCATCTATTGCCAGAACTGGAGATTTAGCCAACGTGGAGAGGGTGAGGAAGTGACCATTGAAGAACTGGCAGAGATAATGTTGAATCTTCAGGAAAAAAACTGTCACAATTTAAATTTAGTCACTCCCACGCATTACCTACCGCAAATTTTAGAAGCATTGTTGATAGCGGTTAAAGCAGGGTTTAGATTACCTCTTGTTTATAACACCAGTGGATATGAGAATGTGGAGATTTTGAGATTACTGGAAGGTATAATTGATATTTATCTTCCTGATATGCGTTACGCAGATGATAGCATTGCCTATAAATATTCTCTGATGAAAGACTATGTGAGGATAAATCAGTCAGCGGTTACAGAGATGTTCCGTCAGGTAGGTAATCTGGTTACAAAAAATGGTATTGCCTGGCGCGGATTGATTATCCGCCATTTAATTTTACCGAATGGTTTAGCGGGGACAAAAAAAATTTTTGATTTTATAAAAAGAGAACTTTCTCCTAAATGTTTTGTCAGTTTGATGAGTCAGTATTATCCTTTCTACAAAGCCAGCCAGGAGCCTTCTTTAAACCGTCCGATTACACACGAAGAATATGAAAAGGCATGTAAAATTATGTTTGTTTCGGGATTAGAAAATGGCTGGATTCAGGAAGAGCTTGATGAGAGCACGCGAAAAGAATTTGCTGGTGAATATTTTAAATTGTCAGGCAGGGATTCTAATATAACAGAAGATAAAAAGGTAGATACGGATTCTGATTAATAAAATAATAAACGAAAGCCTCCTTATATAGTGAGCGTTTATGGAAAAAAAGAGAAATTATATATATGATGTTATTGTAATAGGTGGAGGAGCCAGTGGGATGATGGCAGCGGGAAGGGCAGGAGAGCTGGGGAGAAAAGTTTTGTTGCTTGAAAAAGGAAATTGTCTGGGACGTAAGCTTACAATTAGCGGTAAAGGAAGGTGTAATTTTACCAACATAGGAGAACTCGATAATTTTCTCATGAATTTTGGAAAAACACGCAATTTCTTGCGCAATGTTTTTTACAGGTTTTTCAATACCGAATTGATAGAGTTTTTTGAGCACTATGGAATGAAAACTAAAGTTGAACGTGGAGGAAGGGTCTTTCCGGTTTCGGACAAAGCGGATTCGGTGGTGAGGGTTCTAGAAAGGTATATTTTAGAAAATGGAGTAGAGGTTCTTTTAAATTCTAAAGTAGAAGAGATACTGATTAAAGAAAATAGTGTTGATGGGGTCAGGGTAAGGGGAGAGGTTTTTCGAGCTAGGAGAGTGATTCTGGCTACCGGAGGTATGTCTTATCCCCAAACTGGTTCTCAGGGGGATGGATATTTAATGGCAAGAAAATTAGGCCATAATATCAAGCTCTTAACTCCTGCTTTGGTTCCTTTATTGGTTAAGGAAGATTATGTAAAACGGCTAAATGGATTGAGCCTTAAGAATGTAAGGATATATTTTTTTGGAAAAGACAACCATATTTTATCAGAAACTGGCGATTTACTCTTTGCTATATTTACCATTAAATCGTCCATAAAAGGAAAATATATTTCCGTTCCGGGAATTACCGGTCCTGTTGTGTTATCTTTAAGTGGAGACATCGTTGAATTTCTTACAGGTAAAAAGGAGCTTAAGCTTTATATAGACCTCAAACCATTTCTTGAAAATAGGTTATTGGAAGAGAAAATAATCCGCGATTTACGCACCCAGAGTAATAAAAGCATCAAAAACTATTTAAAAAATTTGTTACCGATACGTTTTATTGAGGTCTTCCTGGAATTAATTAATCTATCTAAGGATAAAAAGATAAATCAGTTGACTGCCGAGGAACGTAAGAGCATCATCTCTTTATTGAAGAGTTTTCCTCTTACCATTACGGGGAGCCTTCCTATAGATAATGCTATTGTTACACGTGGCGGAGTAGATACAAAGGAGATAAATCCTTTGACTATGGAGTCAAAGTTGATTAAAGGATTATATTTCTGTGGGGAAATTATTGATATAGATGGTAAAACAGGAGGATACAATTTACAAGCGGCTTTTTCTACTGGGTATGTAGCGGGAGAAAGCGCAGGAAAAAGTTTAGGATAAAGATTGAATATGAAATACAGAATTCCCAGATTAAAAATTAAAAATAGAATTATACTGGCATCAGCTTCCCCGAGGAGAGCAAAGCTACTTAGACAGATGGGGCTGAAATTTATTATTTGTCCTTCGCATATAAAAGAAATGAGAACCCTGAAACATGGACCTGCAGAGTTAGTGAAGAAAAACGCTCTTAGAAAAGCAAAGGCAGTAGCAAAGAGGTTTAAAAAAGGAATAGTTCTGGGTGCGGATACAGTGGTTTTTGTAAAAGGCAGAATTGTGGGTAAGCCAAAGAGTTTTCAGGAGGCAGAGAAATTTTTAGATTTTCTTTCTCGTTATCCTCATTGGGTTTATTCAGGTATTGCAATTATTGATATTGCTGAGAATAAATGTTATCTTGCTCATGAGAAAAGCAAGATTGTTTTTCATCGTCTAAGTAAAAAAGATATTGTTGAATATCTATCGCACTCGCTAAGTTTAGACCGGGCGGGAGGAATTGATATTGAAGGAAAAGCGAAGAAATTGGTTAAAGAAATCAAAGGTGATTTCTATAACATTGTGGGATTGCCAGTGAGAAAGTTAGTTTCTATAATCAGAAAAATTGATAAAGAAAATTAGAAAACATCATTTTTTTTAAAAATTTTCTTGACAAATTTTGTAAATTATGCTATAAGTTATAATGGCGATGAAAATGGATTACTTTAAAATACCTTCAAATGAACCGGTATTTGTAATCAGTGTGGTAAGCAAATTGATTAATTTACCCGAATGGACGCGGAGAATTCTTGACCGGGAAGGAATAGTCTGTCCCAAGAAAACAAAAGGAAAAATTCGGCTTTATTGTATGGAAGATTTGAACAAGCTTATTTATATACGCTATCTTATGGAGGAAAAAGGGATAAACATAAGTGGAGTTAAATTTATCCTGGAAAAGGAAGGCAAAAAAGGTTTAAAGAGGAAGGGGATAAAGAAAGGAGGTGATTTCTATGGCTCTGATTAAATGGAGACCCAAAGAAGAATGGGATCCCCTGAAAGAACTGAGTGAGCTGGAGGAGGAGTTCAGCAGATTCTTTGATTTTCCACTTCTCCGCTGGCAGGTGAGTCGGCAGCCTTTGAGGGAGAGAGTCTGGTCAGTGCCGTTGGATATTTATGAGACAAAAGATGCAGTGGTTATAAAAGCAGATCTCCCGGGAATGAAAAAGGAGGAAATTAATGTCTCTGTTCAGGGAGATGTGCTTACTATCCAAGGCGAGAAGAAAAAAGAAGAAGAGGTAAAGGATAAACATCTACATAGAGTGGAAAGATTTTATGGGGCTTTTCAGCGCTCCATAAATCTACCATCCTATGTAGATACCTCAAAGATAAAAGCCTCTTATAAGGATGGGGTTTTAGAAATAAACCTTCCTAAGACTGAAGAGGCTAAATCAAAAGGGATTAAGGTTGAGATTCAATAAGTAATAATAGAATAATAAATCCACCCTTCCTCTTTAAACCACTTTAAATATAAAAATTTTCCCAAGAGAGTCTCTAATATAGGAAAGGAAGGATAAAATTATGTTGAGAAAGGAATTTACTCTTAAAGCACAGGAAGCAATTGAGAGAGCTACTCAAATAGCTCAGGAAAGGCATCACCAGCAGGTTGATGTGGAGCATCTTTTTTTGGCTCTTTTAGAGGATTAAGGCTTTATTAAGGTTTTATTGGAGCGAATGGGCATAGATATATTTTCTCTCAGGAATTATATAAAAGAAGAACTGGAGAATAATCCAGAGGTTGAGACGAGTACAGCATCTCT
>JBFWKV010000086.1:0-5380 GCA_050252475.1 Candidatus Omnitrophota bacterium
GTCTCCTTTTTTAGAAGGGAAGAAGTATAAGCAAGTTCCCAGGGATAATAGGCAAACCAATTATTTAATGACCTTACTCCTTCTGACCAGCGCGAAGGAGAGTGAATTATATAATATCCATTTTTATCCCTGCCAATAGAGTTGGCTAAAACTATTTTCATCTTAACTATACATTCAGGAACAGCTTATTTTGTCAAGTTAAAGATGAGAGGAACAACATCTAAGATTGAAAAATTATCTAAAGTTATCTTTTTGTTTATAAAAATTACTCCCGGAACTAATTCAGGATCAATTAAGTGATCTCCACTCCATTTCCTTTTATTATCTTCAATCAATTCTCTCGGAACCATGCCCAAGGCAGTCTTCCAGGAAATACGATAGCCTTTATTAGTTCCTACAAAAAAATCCGGACCTTCTTTAGCATAGGAACCAGAGAACACATCTTCATTTTTATAGACTTTTCTTACCACCGATTCCCCTGTTTTCGTGTCCTTCCATCGCTCTAATTTCTGTACAATTTCTTCTTTAAGTCTTAATGCTTCTTCTTCATCAACTATTCCATATTTTTCCCTTCCCACTCTATTTAAATAAATTCCTCCAAAACCCAGAGCATAGGCGCGTGTCTTTAGCCAATCAATACCTTCAAAAAGCTCTTTTCCTTCTGTAAATCCTCCCTTTAACTTTAAATACCCTTCTTCTAATAACCAGCGGTTTAAATTAATTGCTCTCCGAAAGGGACTGAATCCGTGATCTGATAAGACAATTAAAATTGTATCGTTATCTACCCTCTTTAAAATTTCTCCCAAAATCCCATCCATTTTCTCATAATAATTGTAAATCACATATTTATAAGGAGAATTTTCTTCATAAAGGGGATGTTCAGGGTCAATATAGCGCCAGAACATATGCTGAACTGCATCTAAGGTATCAAAATAGAAAAAGAAAACTCCTCTTTTAAATTTTTTTATCTCTTCCTCCAATATCTTTTCTCTTTCTTCTAAAATCGTATCCACATGTTTTAGAAATGCTCTCTCGTCAATCCTATTCTCAGTCAATGCCCAGGTATCATGAGGCATACCCTGAGTATAGAAAAGACCGATCTTTTTTGCTAGATATTTCGCATAATTTTTAGGATAAGAAATAGGAAAGAGGGAATTACAAGGGTCAAAGTTTATCGGACTCATATATAAACAGAATTCTGGGCTAATACTTTTCAAATAAAACCTCACTATCCCATAAACCTTATTTAAAAATCCAGTTCTAAAACATATCCTCTGCCACCGGCTCCATTCTCCTTCTTTAATTACAGTTCTCTTCCCCTGTAAATTAATTTCAATTTCCTTATTTGATATAATTTTTATCTCTAAAGGAATCGTGCTTTCGATAATTTCTCCTTTTATTTTTAGGCGTGGTCCATAAATAAAATTTTTAATACAATTGTTCTCAATCTCAACAGGAATAATTTTACCTCTTGATTCTCTATCTTCTTCAGTTAATGGCTTTGTAGTATAAAAAGTAAACCTCCCTATAACTCCATATAAATCCGGAACCCCCATTCCCGAAAGCATTTTCCCTTTTAGGGGCTTGGCAGGAAAGGTATTGGGACAGAAATAAATATAAGAGGGAATTTTTTTCTCAGAAAGGATTTCCCAGAAATTCTTTCCTTTATTACGATTTTCAACTTTCATTTTTCTCAAGAAGCCTTTTTTCTCCTCCTTAACTTCATTTAGAGAAAGATAAGGTGTATAATTTTGAGGGTCGCGCATAATGAAATCAAATATTCCATGCCCTCCGGGATTTAATCCCGTAGAGAAAGAAGTCCAGCAGACTACCGATTCAGCAGGAACGGTTGTTTTTAATTTAGAATAACTACCTAAACTTTTTAGTTTAGAAAAATTTGGTAGTTTCCCTTCAGCAATCAGCTTTTCAGTTATATGAGGGTCCATTGCATCTATGCCGAGGATAATAATTCTTTTATTCATCGCCTCTTCTCCTTTTAGTTTCAATAAAATAGACAGTATTATTAAAAGAAAAATTATCCACCAAAATCTCCTAAACCATCTAAAGAAACGCTTAATAAATAAAATAAATAATCCGAAAAAACCAAAAAGTATTGTCCACAAAAATGTAGCACCTGTTAAGAAAGGAAATCCTGAACCTGGGTCAATATAAAGAAACATATTTATACACAGATAGACACAGATTAATTATTTTTAGTAAAAATTACCGATTAACACAGATGTTAAGTAAATATTCTTTTTTTTAATCGTAAGTTCTGAGGTTCCAAAATTTGCTAAAAGAACTAATTTATATTGTGTACTTTTTATATTCATACTTTATATAACATCTGTGTTCATCTGTACCTTCCATCTGTGTTCATCCGCGTCTTCAAGGGATTATTCCAATAGCATAAACTTTACCATTTTTATGTAAGATAAACCTTCCTAATTCTGGTGTCTGGGAAAATTTTTCAATTACCAAAGGTCTTTCTGTCTTTAAGATGACCTTCGCCGTTTCAGCATATTCAAGTTCTCCGGTAAATCTTTTCTTCAAAGAGACAGTATCTATAACCTCATTTATTTTAAAAATCCTGCAAAGACATTTCTGAGTATTACTTTTAAAAAGAAATTCCTCAGATTGAGAAACGGGACATAGAGAAAAAATCTCTGCAGGAAATTCGCTTGTAACTTGAGGAGATGGTTCTTTATAAATAACCTGTCCGCGCCTGAATATCCTTTTTTTATCCAATATTAACCCGATACTCTCATGAGGTTTTGCTTCCTTTTTCTTCTTATTCAAAACCATTATTTCTTCTATCTGCACAGTTATCTCTTCAGGCGCTACCTTCACCTTATCTTTCACTTGCAAATTACCCGAAGCAACCGTACCCACGACTATTTCTTTTTTCTCAAAAATATAAATATCCTGGATAGGAAAACGGAAATTCTGGGATTTTTCTTTTTTGACAGAAAAACCTTCAATTGCCTGAAGAAGAAAATAATCTTTACACCACCCCATCTTCTCTGAAACTCCCTTGATATTTTCTCCTGGTTTTGCTGAGACAGGTATTATACACAGAGGTTTTAAATTAAGAGCCTCTAAAAAATCGCCTATTTCTTTCTTCACTTTCTCAAAGGCAGAATTGTCATAACCTACTTTATCCATCTTATTCACCACTACCATAAATTCATCAATACCTAAGAATTTTAATAAATAGATATGTCTCCTCGTTTGCTCTTCCAGAGATTTTTCTACATCACAGACAACAATCGCAAGATTTGCATAGGAACTACCCGTCAGCATATTCCTTATAAGTTCTTTGTGACCGGGGACATCTATCAATAAATATTCTCTATTCTTATACCTCATAAAAGCCTGGGTTGTATCTAAAGTAAATTCTCCTTTTCTTTCTTCTTCAAAACTGTCTAAAAGATAAGCAAACTCCAGGTCCTTACCTAATTCTTGAGAAACCTTCATAAATTCTTCTTTTGCCTCGTTGGAAAGTGATTGTGTATCATATAAAAGTCTCCCCATCAAGGTAGATTTCCCGCAATCCAATTCTCCTAAAAATACTATCCTCAACATTTTTAGATTACATATATCCCAGTGCTCTAAGTTTCTCCATCATATAGGCTTTTTCTTTATCCTGGGCTCTCCCTTTTCTCTCGGCAATTTTTGTCTCTTGGATTTCTTCTATAATTTTATCAATTGTATTTGCATTTGATTCTATCGGCTCACAACAGCATTTGCATCCAATACTCCGATATCTTTTCCCTTTTTTGGCAAAATATAAATTTATTACCGGAATTTTTTCTCTTTTTATATAACTCCAAATATCTATCTCTCTCCAGGAAAGCATGGGATGAATTCTAAAATGGATTTCTCCTTCCTCTTTTGATTTATAAAATTCATCCCACATCTCCAGAGGCTGATTTTTGTAATCCCACCTGAAATCCTCATCCCTTGGAGAAAAAATTCTCTCCTTCGCCCTAATTGCATGCTCATCGCGTCTTATAGCAAGAAGAAGAGCCTCAAGACCGTATTTTTTAATCGTATCTTTCAATGCCGTTGTCTTTAGAGCATTGCAACATTCAAATCTTCCTTTCTCTGGAGACATATTTTCTTTTAAGGCTTCTTCATTGCGCGCTACAATTAAGTTAAGGTTCCATTTCCTTACCAGTTTATTCCTGAATTTATAAATCTCTTTAAATTTAAAACTCGTATCAATATGGATTACGGGAAGGGGAACTTTTCCAAAGAACGCTTTTCTCGTAAGATAAAGCATGGTTGTTGAATCCTTACCCCCGCTCCATAAAACGGCAAGCTTGTCTCTGTATTGCCAATATGCCTCACGGATAATAAAAATACTCTGGTTCTCAAGCTCTTCTAAAATTTCCATAATCTCCATGCGCTAAGAATAATTACTAATAAACCTACCAAAATTCCCAGAATTCGCTTAGGAAGTCTCTTACAGATAAATGCAGAAAAAGGAGCAGAAATAATTCCTCCTATTGTAAGCGCTAAAACAATATCCCAGCGAAAATTTTCTGGTTTTAACAAAGAAAAAAAGGTTATACTCATTACCAATGTAACAAAAAATTCAGCAAAATTAACTGAACCTATAACTTTATTCGGCTCTATCCCGTCTACTATAAGAGTAGTAGTACATACAGGCCCCCATCCTCCACCACCAATGGCATCAATAAAACCTGCAAAAAGACCCAAAATTTTAAATCTATTCTTTGGATACCGTCTTGCTCCTCTTTTCATCATACTATTCCTGAAAATAAAATTAATAAGAATGAGAAATCCCATAATTAGCAAAATAATACTCACCGCTGGTGTTACAATCTCGGAAGAAATTTTTACTACTCCACAAACACCTAAAATTGCTCCTAAAACTCCAAAAAAAGTTAAAAACTTCACTAATCTTTTTTCTACATTGCCAAATTTAAGATGAGAAATTCCTGAGGCAAAAGTAGTAAAAACTTCCGACGTATGTACACTTGCACTTACTATTGCAGGATAAAAACCTAAGGAAATGAGAAAACTTGAAGAAAAAACCCCGTATCCCATTCCTAAGGCTCCATCAATAATCTGAGCCACAAAACCAATAAATCCTATTTTTAAAAGAAATAAAAATCCCATAATTTTACAATTTAAGACAGGCCTCTTTTGTTAAATTAAAAAGTTTTTTGCCTATAATCTCTAAGGAATATTTCTCCTTTACAGCTCTTAAGCCCTGTCTGCCTATCTCCTTTCTAATCTGGCAGTTTATTACTAAGGCTTCCATTCTTCTAATAAATTCTTCTTTATTACTTGCTAAAAATCCATTTTCTCCATCTTTAATTATATAACTGCTTTCACCAATATCACTACA
>JBFWKV010000087.1:0-5291 GCA_050252475.1 Candidatus Omnitrophota bacterium
ATCTTATAATGATGCCCCTTGATGAATGTGTGGAATTTCCCTGTGAAAGAGATCGTGCACGTGTAGCAATGGAGAGAACTGTTAACTGGGCGAAACGCTCAAGTTTGCAAATGGCAGAAAGTGATAAGCGATTAGCGATTAGCAATAAGCAGCTCCTATTTGGCATAGTTCAGGGCTCCACCTATTTAGATTTACGAAAAGAGTGTGTAGAAAAATTAGTAGCCATAGGTTTTGATGGTTATGCGGTAGGTGGAGTAAGTGTAGGAGAACCGCAGGAATTAATTTATGAGATCAGTTCTCAGGTAGCAAACTGGCTTCCTGAGGATAAACCACGTTATCTTATGGGAGTAGGACATCCGGAAGATATGCTGGAGGCGATTTCTTTTGGTTACGATTTATTTGATTGTGTGGTTCCTACAAGGAATGGTAGAAACGGTTGTGCTTTTACTTATAAAGGAAAAATTATTTTAAAGAATTCCCGCTATAAAGACGATTTTTCTCCCATTGATAAGGACTGTCCATGCTATGTCTGTTCAAATTACAGTCGTGCCTACATACGCCATCTTATTAATAGTGAAGAAATACTCGGTTTAAGACTCATCTCTCTTCATAATATTTACTTCTATAACGATTTGATTAAAAAAGTTAGAGAGGCTATAGGGAATAATGCTTTTGATAATTTCCGGAAGGATTTTCTTGCAAATTATCTTCGGGAGTGATATTATATTGAGACAAAAAGGGATAACTTTTTTAATTTTTAGGCCAGATGCCTGAAAAGGAGGTGAAAATTGTTAGAAATAATGTTTGCCAATCTCGGGGTTACTGCTCAACCTGCTCCTCATCCTCTGATAAGTCTTTTTCCACTAATTTTAATTTTTTTCATCTTCTATTTTATGATTATTAAGCCGCAGAAAACCCGTGAGAGAGAGATTCAGAATATGCTTAATAACTTAAAAAAGAACGATTATGTAATCACTTCGGGTGGAATCCATGGCACAATTGTGGATATAAAGGATAGAACGGTAATAATTAAAGTGGATGATAATACAAAAATTATGGTTGAGAAATCAGCAATAGCCCATGTTAAAAAATAGTTAAGAATTAGACTATTTTTAAGTTGTAGGAGGTTCAGGAGGAGAGATATGCAGAGAAATTTAAAATGGAGGTGGTTGGTAATTCTGATTGTTATTGGGGTAGCTTCTTGGAATGCCTTTCCGCTAAAAAATAAAATAAATCTTGGACTTGATTTACAGGGGGGTATGCATCTTGTTTTGAAGGTTGATACCACCGGAATTCCTCCGGAGGCCAGACACGATGCGGTGGATAGAGCCCTGGAGATTATCCGTAATCGTATAGACCAGTTTGGCGTAAGAGAACCTTCAATATTAAAACAAGGAATTAACCGGATTGTAGTACAGTTGCCGGGCGTTACTGACCGTGAACGTGCTTTACAGATTATTGGCAAGACTGCTCAATTAGAATTTAAGCTTGTTTCTGATGATCCTGAATTGTTGAGAAATGCCTTAAGTGGTAATATTCCTGAAGGTTATGAATTGAAGTATCTTGATAAAGAACCGCTTTTAGTCCGGAAGAAAGCAAGTCTCACAGGAGATACGCTTATCGATGCAAGAGTGAATTTTGAGAACCAATTTGGTACTCCTTATGTTTCCTTGAAATTTAATACCCAGGGAGCAAGGATATTTTCTCAGGTTACCGGTGAGAATATAGGTAAGCGGTTAGCTATTGTGTTAGATGGGGTGGTTCATTCTGCCCCGGTAATCCGGGAAAAGATTCCTTCCGGAGAAGCACAGATTACCGGAAGATTCAGCATAGATGAAGCTAATGATTTAGCCATAGTTCTTCGTGCAGGTGCCTTACCTGCTCCTATTATAATTGAAGAAGAACGGACAGTAGGACCGAGTTTGGGTAAGGATTCTATTCGTGCAGGGGTTTTTGCTATCTATATCGGTGCTATTTTGGTATTAGCCTTTATGGCTGTTTATTATTTATTTTCCGGTTTGGTAGTGGATGTGGCTCTCCTTCTAAACTTTATTATTGTTCTGGGAGTTCTGGGGTATTTTCACGCTACTTTAACCCTTCCGGGTATCGCGGGACTTGCTTTAAGTCTGGGCATGGCGGTGGATGCCAATGTTTTGATAAATGAAAGGATTAGAGAAGAATTGAGAACAGGACGTTCTTTGCGCGCTTCTATAGCTGCAGGTTACGATAAAGCATTTAGTGCTATTTTTGACTCTAATCTTACTACTTTGATAGCAGCATTTTTTCTCTTTCAATTTGGCACAGGTCCTATAAAAGGATTTGCGGTAACTCTTACTGCGGGTATCCTTGCCAGTTTATTTACTGCTATTATAGTTACCAGAACGATTACCGAGACTGCTCTGTCTTTAGGAATAATCAAGAAATATTCTATGCTTGGTTTATTTAAAAAAGAACTTAACATTGATTTTGTAGGAAAAAGAAGAATTTTCTATTTATTATCTCTACTCTTAATCTTGGGAGGAATAATCTGTTTCTTCTATCGGGGCGAGAGAATATATGGTATAGATTTTACCGGAGGGTATTTAGTAGAATATTCATTTCAGAAGGAAGTTAAGATAGAAGAAATTAGGAATTCTTTAAATAAAATTGGTGCAGCTGATGCAAATGTCCAGAAAATAGCAGGACATAATGATATAATCATTAGAACTGCGAAAGTAAAAACCGAAGAAATTACCGAACAATTAAAGAAAGACTTTGCCGACAATCCGCCGGAGGTAAGAAGGGTAGAACAGGTTGGGCCATCGGTGGGTAAAGAGTTAAAGCAGAAGGCAATCTGGTCTATTCTCTGGGCAATAGCAGGGATCCTTGTTTATGTAGGAATTCGTTTTAAACATTTTGATTTTGGTGTAGCGGGTGTTATTGCCCTGTTTCATGATATTCTTGTCTGTATTGGATTTTTAGCTTTTACCAATCGGGAGATTTCTCTCAATATCGTAGCAGCGCTTTTGACTATTGCCGGTTATTCTATAAATGATACCATCGTTATTTATGACCGGATAAGAGAAAATTTTAGACTTTCCAGGAAAGGAAGTTTGATAGAAATAATCAATATGAGCATAAACCAAACTCTCTCCCGTACAGTCCTTACTACACTTACGACACTTTTTGTGGTAGTAGCACTCTTTCTTTGGGGAGGAACAGTATTGAATAATTTTGCTTTCTGTTTATTAGTAGGTATGCTTTCGGGGATTTATTCTACAATTTACATTGCTACCTCTTTAGTAGTTAGCTGGCAAGCGAGAAAAAACAAGTAATTTCTTAATAAATTTCTCAATAAATTACCTTTATCTCTTTCTTCAGAAAAATTTTAGTAATAAATAGATAGTTTTTAAGAACCTTTTTCATTAACACTAATAATTTTTCTTGGCAATTGTGGTAGTACAAAAATATTTTTTAAGAATGTATTTCTTTCCGTTATTATATTATAATAAATATAAAGATATCAGAATATGGGTAAAAGGAGGTGATGGGGAATGTTCTTTCTAAGAGTTAAGATGTTTCTACTTTTAGCAATTCTATTTGCCATATTGTACATGATTGTAACAGTTATTGGTGTGCAGATGGGAATCACCAATTTCTATTTTTATTTAATTATTTCCCTTATTCTGATGTATATTCAGTATTTAATCGGTCCAAAGATTGTTGAATGGTCAATGCGGGTGAGGTATGTGGATGAAAAAGAAGCACCCCAGCTCCATGCAATGGTTGCTGAGATGTCAGCAAAAGCCAATATTCCTAAGCCTAAAATAGGCATCTCCCCAATCCATTTACCCAATGCTTTTGCCTTTGGACACGGCGTGCGAAAGGGAAGGGTGTGTGTAACCCAGGGAATACTCAGACTCTTAACCAGAGAGGAACTTCGTGCCGTTTTAGGGCATGAAATAAGTCATTTAAAGAATCGCGATGTGATTACTATTACTATTTTATCGGTAATTCCCATGATTCTTTATCGCATCGCCTGGCATATGTTCTGGTTCGGTGGAGGAAGAAGGAGAGATGGTCGGGGATCGAATACTGTACTCATTGGATTATTGGCGTTTATTTTCTATTTCATAACTAATCTTTTAGTCCTTTATGCTTCACGCATCCGGGAGTATTTTGCTGACCGTGGTTCGGTTAAGCTGGGAAATAATCCTGCCTGGCTTGCCACCGCACTTTATAAACTTGTTTATGGTTCGGCACGCTTTGATAGAGAAGAGTTAAAAGAAGTAGAAGGGTTGAAAGCTTTCTTTGTTAATGACCCTTCCAATGCCTTAAATGAAATTTACGAATTAAAACAACTTGATTTAGATATGTCAGGGACTATTGACCCCAATGAACTGGAGATTTTACGTACAAAACGCCTCCGGTTAAGTTTTGCCGATAAGATGTTGGAGTTGTTAAGCACCCATCCTAATATGCTGAAGAGAATAAAACAATTGTCAGAAATCAAAAGTTAAATAGTTTTATTCAGTTAATTTTCAGGGGGTGAGATATGTTTGGGATAGGAATGCCCGAGTTAATTGTTATTTTGATAATTCTTCTTTTGGTTTTTGGAGCAAGTCGTTTGCCTCAGATTGCCCGTGCTTTAGGTAAATCTATAGGGGAATTTAAGAAGGGAATGAAGGAAGGCGAAGAAAAAGCTGATAAAAAAGAAGAGAATCCTTCTGATAAATCAGGCTAAATAAATTTCAAGTTTTCTGCCTCAGGAGCAAATAAATCCTTTTTTTCAATCTCTTACTTAACAGTGATATTGGTAGTAAGGGCTATATGCCAGATAAACGTCTTACTTTAATTGAACATCTGGAAGAACTTCGTTATCGAATAATTATTTGTTTAATAACGATTATTTTCTTGTCAGTTATTTCCTTTCGTTATGCTGAGAAAGTTTTATATTTTCTTGCCAGACCGGTGGATAAACTAGTTTTTATTTATCCCTCAGAATTATTTGTGGTTTATTTAAAGATTGCCTTTATGGGTGGGGTTATTTTAGGACTACCTGTTATTTTTTATCAAATCTGGCGTTTTATCAGTTCCGCGCTTTATTCTCATGAAAAAAGATTTATATATTTTTTCTTCCCCCTTTCGTTGTTTCTGTTTTTCCTTGGTTTGGTTCTGGGGTATTTTCTGGTTTTACCTTTAGGGATGAAATTTTTATTAAGTTTTGCTACCGATAAGATTATTCCTATGTTTTCGGTAGGCCGGTATCTATCTTTTATAATGGTACTTCTCTTTGCTACGGGGGTTGTTTT
>JBFWKV010000088.1:0-5288 GCA_050252475.1 Candidatus Omnitrophota bacterium
TTTTTTTTTGAAGCTCACCCCACTGATTAATATCTTGTCTTTTATATTAATCTTGATTTTATCTGCCCAAAAGTTATAAAATATCACTGGTTAAAAAGCCTAAAATATGTATGAAGAATTCTTTAAATGGAAGGAAAATCCCTTCAGTATAACCCCTGACCCGGCTTACCTATTCTTGAGCCGAAAACATACCGAAGCATTAAACCATCTACGCTACGGCATAGAGTCGCGTAAAGGATTCATTCAGATAACCGGAGAAATCGGCACCGGAAAAACCACCCTCTGTCGTGCCCTTTTAAACAGTCTCAACTCCTCTATAAGAAGTGCTTTAATTCTCAATCCTACCTTATCCGAAAATCAAATTCTGGAGAATATTCTGGAAGATTTTGGTATTCCGATAAGCCGGCGTAACCGTCTGAGTATGATAAAAGCCCTCAATCAATTCCTGCTTAATGAAGTAGTACAGGGACATAACTGTATCCTCATCATTGATGAAGCCCAGAATATCAAACCCAGTCAACTGGAACATCTCAGACTGCTTTCCAACTTAGAAACCGATAAAGAAAAACTCCTTCAGATAATCCTTGTGGGACAACCTGAATTAAAGGAAAAATTGAACGCCCCATCACTCAAACAACTCCGTCAGCGAATAACTGTCCGTTACCATATCCAACCGTTAGAACCTGATGAAATACTACCCTACATAAAACATCGGATGCGTATTGCTGGAAATGAAGACTCTGCAAATTTTTCTCCTTCTGCGCTGGAAAAAATATACTTTTATAGCCAGGGAGTTCCCCGTTTAATTAATGCTCTCTGTGAAAAAGCCCTACTCTATGCCTATACCCTGGAAACTCATGATATCACTGAAGAAGTAGTTTCCCGTGCAGAACAGGAACTGGAAGGAATTATTGTATGAGTATAATCAGTGATGCTTTAAAAAAGGCTCAGCAGGAAAGGAAGAAAAAAGATTTTCATATCCCCACACATAGCCTTCCTCTGAAGGAAGAGAAAAGCCAAAAGCCCCAAAGGAAAGGTTTCAAAACATTACTCCTGCTTCTGGTGATATTATCTGTTGTCGGAGGATTTTTAAAATTCAAAAATCTAAAAATGGTCCAATGGACAAAGAAATTTATACCTCAAAGAACCAAAAATATTAAAATAGTTCCCAAGATTATTCCCTCTGAACTTACCCAATCTCCTCCTGAAAAACCGGAGGAAAAAGAGAAAATAAGCTTTGTACTTTCCGGAATAATTTTTGATGAAAAAGATAGCCTTGCTATAATTAACGGAAACCTCTTGCGAAAAGGCGACTTTGTAGAAGAAGCAGAGGTACTGGAAATAGAGCCGAATAAAGTAAAATTGCGTTACGGAGAAGAAACTATCATCCTTAAACTCCCATGAACAAATAAAAATGAATCAGGAGGGATTAAACTGCTTATCCATAATCGGATATGAAAAAAAGAGGCTTTACACTCATTGAGATAGTTCTGGTCATTGCTCTTATTGCCATTCTGAGCATAACTATGGCGGTGAAATGGACAGGTTTTGAAGAAGCAAAACTCACATCGGCGGTAAGCAAACTGGCTGCAGATATTGCCTATGCTCAGCAATTGGCAATTACCACCCAACTCTTTCATGGATTATCTTTTGACACCACTAATGAAAAATATTCTCTTTTCCGCATTGAAGCAGATGGAACTCCCACAACCATAGAAGACCCTTATAGGCGGGGAGAAGCTTTTGTAGTAGAATATCCTCTGGGAGAATTGCAGGGAGTAACTCTCCAATCTGTAAATATTGAAGGAGGAGACCAATTACTTTTCAACTGGCAGGGAACACCCTGTGACAGCAGTGGGACAGAACTTACCAGTGATGCTACCATTACTTTAGAATGTAAAGGAAACACAAAAACCTTGACTGTAGTCGCTGAAACAGGAAAAGTAACCTGGTAAAAAAATCAAAAATTAAATTGACAATGATGCTGAATGAACGTGGTATTACCCTTATAGAGTTGATTCTCTTTATGCTGGTGGTAGCAATTGCCCTTCCTCCCCTTTTAATCGCAGCCTCCCAGGCGGTCCATAATACAGTGGTAAGCGAGATAATTTTTCATACCGTCAATCTTGCCGAAGAAAAGATGGAAGAGATAAAATCACTCGGTTTTGAGGAAATTGTAAATCACTCAGGGACGCTGGAAAGCCCTTTTGAAGCATATAATTTTTCCGTAAGCGTAAGCTGTGTTACTCCTCCTGATTATGAAACCACATATACCTGCGATACTACCGACGATTATAAACGGGTTACGGTTACCGTAAGTAATTCTATTATTCCAGAGATAGAATCCACTCTGGTAAGCATAATTTCCCGGAGATAGATGAATTACGCAAATAAAAAAACTGGTTTTACACTCATTGAGTTAATCATTGTCATTGTTCTCACCGGGATTCTTGCTTTATTCTTAGCGGGGGTGATTAGAAAGGGAGTAGAGGCATGGTATTTTGTAGTGGATAAAGCAGAGCTAATTACCCAGACCCCTTATGTTTTAAACCGCCTGGCGCGGGAAATTCGTACCGCCCAGAATATCACCTCTGCTCTGAGCAACTCCATTTCTTTTGTGGATTCCCAGGGAAACACTATAACCTACACAGTCTCCAGCGGAATTCTCTACCGGAATGGAAACGAATTTCTGGACGGAGTGGTAGATTTTTCTTTACAATATTCTCCTTCCAGTAGTAATATAAAAATAGTCACAGTAACCTTGGAAAGAAACAAAGAGGCATACAGCATTCTTATGCGTACGGGGGTGAAGAGGAGAAACTGAAAAGTTAAAAGTTTAAAGTGAAAAGTGTAAAACGAAAAGACGTAATCAGTAATCCGTAATTCGTAATTTAAAGCGAAAAGTTTAAAGCGAAAAACGAAAAACTGTAATTGGTAATTGGTAATCCGTAATCCGTAATTTAAAGCGAAAAACTGTAATTGGTAATTCGTAAGCCGTAATTCGTAATCGGTAATTCGTAATCCGTAATTAAAAGTGTAAAGTTTAAAGCGAAAAACTTAAAACGTAAACCGTAATTGGTAATTAAAAGTGTAAAGTTTAAAGCGCAAAACGTAAAACAAAAAGTGTAAAACTTAAAGCGAAAAAGCGGAGAAAGATGAAGAAGAAAGAAGAAGGGGTTTCTCTCTTAGCGGTTATCCTCACCATTATCTTTTTTTCTATTATCGGCTTTGTAGCCTTATCTATGCTTTCTACCGGAACTCAGAGATCAGTGGATTATCATAATTCGGAGAAGGCATTCTACATTGCTGAGTCAGGTGTGGAAGTGGCTTTCCGCCTGATTAAAGACCACTGGGACTGGCAGAATAACACGTGGCAAACGGGCTTTAACTTCAGTGATTATGCGGAAGGAAATATTGGCGAAGGAACATTTTCTTTAACCGTCTCCCCACTCACCGGTTATTCCGACCGCCTAAATGTAACCTCCACAGGAAATTACAAAAATGCCTATCGCACCATTAACACCATCGCCTTGAAAAAGGGAGCTCTTGATTTTGCCATTTATACCAATAATAACGTTTCCGTTACGGGAAATGCTACGGTAACGGGAGACATAATGGAAACCAGTCCTGACAAAACCATCTATTTTCAGAAGCCGGAAGCACACAGCGGAGATAAATATTATGATGACCATGGAACCATTCCCGCTTTAGCCCCTCCCCCGGCCTGCACACATACTCCTTCCTGTGCCAATTACTATATGTGCTTAGCCAAAGAAGACGGTCAATATTATCAGCCCGCAAACACAGAACAATTTAATAACCAACCTTTAAACGGGGTTATTTATGTAGAGGGAGATGCAAAAATAACCGGAACCTGTGAAACCACCAACCCTCCGGCAGTACTGGTAGTAATAGGAGACCTGGATATAGCAGGAACCATAGATTTTAAAGGACTTATCTATGTCTCCGGAAATGTTACCAAGGATGAATTGTCAGCGGGAGATGCTAACATAGAAGGAGAAATAATTTCCGCAAACTCCATTGACGCCAAAGGAAACTTCAATATTACCTATAATGAGGATTATGCTAAAAGGGCAAAAAGATTAAATGGTACACCTATTGATAACTCTATTTATATTATTGATAACTATTCCACCGTGCTGAGCAAACAGTTCAGAGAAATAAAAACTCCTTTTCCATAAGGCAGAATTTAATTAGAGGTACAAGAAAAATGGAAAATCTAAACAAGTCCCTGGAAGAAATTCTTATAGAAGCAAACCTGGTTACTCCTTCCCAGTTAGAAGAGGCAAGGCAGGAGGCAGAGAAATTTGGCTTATCCCTTGAAGATGCCTTGATAAAGTTGGGTTTTGTTAGCGAAGAGACAATCGCCAGTAAAATTGCGGAAAGTCTTTCTCTCCCTTATGTAAAACTGAGTAACTACATTATTGACTCCAATGTTATAAAATTGGTTCCTGAGGAAATTGCCCGTAAGTACAAAGTAATTCCTCTCTTTATGTTAGAAGATACTCTTACTGTAGCCATGGCAAATCCCCGGGATATTGTCGCTCTTGACGAAATAAGACTGAAAACAAAATTGAAATACATTGATGTGGTTATGGCAGGAAAAACCGAAATAGAAAATGCCATCAACCAGTATTATGGTGGGAGCGAAAGTGTTAAAACTGTTATTGAAGGGATAAATATTGAAGAAATCCGCCGGGTTTCTGAAGATACCAATCCCGAACTACTGGCACAGATTGCGGAAGAAACTCCGGTAATTAAACTGGTAAATCTTTTGCTTCAGGAAGCGATAAAATCCAGGGCAAGCGATATCCATATTGAACCGGAAATGAATATGCTCAGAGTGCGTTATCGTATTGATGGCATACTTTATGAAGTCTATAAATTGCCTAAACATGTAACCGGTTTAGTTACCTCACGAATAAAAATCCTGAGTGGCTTGGATATTGCCGAAAAACGTAAACCCCAGGATGGCCGGATACGTATGAACCTCGACAATCGGGAAATAGACATCCGCGTCTCTTCCTATCCCACAATGTATGGAGAAAACCTGGTTTTGCGCATCCTGGATAAGTCCCGTGTCCTGCTTAAACTCAGTGATTTAGGATTAAATCCTCAAGACCTTGAAAAATTCAACTCCTTAATTCGCAAACCTTATGGCATAATCCTGGTTACCGGACCCACGGGAAGCGGAAAAACTACCACCTTATATGCTGCGCTCTCCGAGATAAATTCTCCAGAAATAAATATCATGACCATTGAAGACC
>JBFWKV010000089.1:0-5272 GCA_050252475.1 Candidatus Omnitrophota bacterium
ATATCTCTGGTCGTTTAAACAGGGTTATTAATGAAGCTTTAAAAGAGGCTAAAACTCTAAAAGATGAATATATAAGTACCGAACATCTGCTCATGGCTATTATAGAAGAAGAGACAATAAAGGATAAAATTTCCCGGAGATTTGGTATAGATAGAGAGAGATTACTTAGAGTGTTAAGAGAACTACGAGGAGCACACCGGGTAACTGACCCAAACCCTGAAGACAAATATCAAGCGCTGGAAAAATATGGACGCAATCTCACCGAATTGGCAAGACTTGGTAAGCTTGATCCGGTAATCGGTAGAGATGATGAAATAAGGAGGGTTATTCAGGTTCTTTCGCGAAGAACAAAGAATAACCCTGTACTTATAGGAGAACCAGGAGTGGGAAAAACCGCCATTGCTGAAGGACTTGCTCAACGTATAGCCAAAGGCGATGTTCCGGATAGTCTTAAAGAAAAAGAGGTTATAGCGCTGGATATTGGCTCCCTTATTGCGGGTACAAAATTTAGAGGAGAATTTGAAGAACGGATGAAAGCAGTTTTGAAGGAAGTGCAGGCAAAGGAAGGCAAAGTTATTTTATTTATTGACGAATTGCATACAATTGTAGGAGCGGGACAGGCAGAGGGTGCAGTGGATGCGTCTAATATGCTCAAGCCTGCTTTGGCACGCGGAGAATTACGGTGTGTGGGGGCCACCACTCTGGATGAATACCGTAAACATATTGAAAAGGATCCTGCCTTAGAAAGGCGTTTCCAACCCATCTTTATTGGACAGCCCACTGTTGAGGAAACCATTGCTATATTGCGCGGATTGAAAGAGCGCTATGAACTTCATCATGGTGTGCGGATAAAAGATAGTGCTTTAGTGGCAGCAGCGGTTTTATCTGACCGCTATATTACCGAACGATTTCTTCCCGATAAAGCGATTGATTTAATTGATGAAGCAGCTTCTAAATTACGAATAGAAATAGATAGCCTTCCTACCGAGATAGATGAAAAGGAAAGAAGAATTATTCAGTTAGAGATTGAACGACAGGCATTGAAAAAGGAGAAAGATCCCCAGGCTAAAGAGAGGCTGGAAAAGATAGAGAAAGAAATTGATGACTTGAAAAAAGAAGTTAAAGAGATGAAAAAACATTGGGAAGAAGAAAAGAGACTTATTTTAGAGATTCGTAAAGTGAAAGAAGATATAGAAAAAGCCCGCCTGGAAGAACAGAAATTTGAGAGGCAAGGAGATCTGGATAAAGTAGCCGAAATACGCTATGGGCGACTTATAGAATTAGATAAAAAAATGAGAACTCTCAATGAAGAGTTGGCTAAAATACAGAAGAAAAAGAAGATGCTTAAAGAAGAAGTGGATGAAGAGGACATTGCAGAAATAGTATCTCGCTGGACGGGTATTCCCCTTTCTCGTCTTATGGAAGGGGAGACGGAGAAACTTATACATATGGAGGAACGTTTGAAATCCCGTCTTGTAGGACAGGATGAGGCTATTTCTCTTGTTTCTAATGCAGTGAGGAGAGCACGTTCCGGTTTAAATGATCCCAATCGCCCAATTGGCTCCTTTATATTCTTAGGTCCTACTGGTGTGGGAAAGACCGAACTTGCGAGAAGTCTTGCCTGGTTTTTGTTTGATAATGAGAATGCTATTCTTCGCATAGATATGTCAGAATATATGGAAAAACACGCGGTCAGTCGTTTAATTGGTGCTCCTCCCGGATACGTAGGTTATGAAGAAGGAGGCCAACTTACCGAAGCGGTGCGCAGAAGACCTTATCAGGTAATTTTGTTTGATGAGATTGAGAAGGCTCATCACGATGTTTTTAATGTCTTACTTCAGGTTCTGGATGAAGGAAGGCTGACAGATGGACAGGGAAGAGTGGTCAATTTTAAGAATACGGTAATAATTATGACCTCCAATATTGGAAGTCATTATTTTCAAGAAATAGAAGACAGGAATAAATTACATGAGAAGATTATGCAGGAATTAAAGAATCACTTCCGACCAGAATTTTTAAATCGTATTGACGAAATTATTATCTTCAATAAACTCAAACCCGAGGATATAAGAAAGATTGTAGATATTCAGTTAGGTTATTTACAGAAAAGATTGATGGAAAAGAATATTATCCTGGAGATAAGCGAAGAGGTGAAGGATTATTTAGCCAAGGAGGGATTTTCGCCGGATTTTGGCGCACGTCCCCTCAAACGGTTAATCCAGAAAAAAATACAGGACGGACTTTCTTTGAAGATATTAGCAGGAGATTTCAAAGAAGGGGATAAGGTTAAGATAGACTTTGATAAGAAAAAAGGAGAATTAATCTTTCAAAAGTCTGCTTAATATCGTTCAATCTGTAAGAGGAGAGCATGCACCAGAGGGTTGAGCAGGGATATTTTGGATAAGATTTCTTCTTTAATACGATAAAAATTTTCCATTGTTATTTTTTTTGTCTTTACAATTTCCTCTTCTTTTAAAAAATTTAGGAAATACAATTCAATTAATTCTCTTTCTTCTTTTTCCAATTTTGTGAGAGTATCTGTAACAATCTCCTGATGGTAGCGATTCATAAATTCATAAGGGACACATCTCAGGTAACTGTAGAGAGTGAGTTTTCTCTGGCGATGGTCAGGAGGATTTTCTAATTTTTTATACTCCGTAATAATCTTCTGCCAGAAGTAATTCTTGAGATAGCGGATGAAATTTTTCCCTTCCTTTTTTTTATCGTAATTGACGACGCATTTTTTAAAAACTTTATAGATGAGACGATGGTAATCTTTATCGGTGAAGGCACGATAATCACCGTGACAATAAGCCTTTTCCTCCTCTGTTCTGGTTATATAACGAATTCCTTGGGTGGTGAGTAAATAATCCCAGCAAGAAAAAGCCCATTTGAGAAAAGGATGAAATTCGGCTACCAGTTCATTATAGGCTTCTGTAAATTTTGCCCCGTCTTTTTTCTTAAGGCTTATCCCGATTTTTTTCAGCAATGCGGATACATTACTTTTACCCCGGCAATATACCTCAAGTTTTGGTTGAACAAACACACGAGGAAAATCCAGTTCTGGGGGCATTTCTTCTAAAAGCAGATTTTTTAATTCTTCGGTTATATTCATTTTGATTTTCCTTTTACTGTCAGGAGAAAATTAAACGAACAGAACAAACATTTCTTATTCTGCCGAAGGGGGGATTTGAACCCCCAAGACCCGAAGGTCACTACGCCCTGAACGTAGCGCGTATGCCAATTCCGCCACTTCGGCTTCTGGCTAAATTATCATATCCTAAAATTATCTCTTTGTCAAATAATCTAGTTTTGAGGTATAATTCTAACACTATGGATAAGATATTTTTCCCTACATTTTGGATTTCCTTTTTTGCCAGCGCGGGAGTTTTTATTCCTGCCTTAATCGGATTTTTTGGGGTTAGAACAAAAATAGTTAAAACTGAAGTAGCTGACTATTTGAGTGAATTGGTTATTTACATTACTCTTCCTTTGATGATTTTTACGCACATTATAGATGAGTTCAGTTTTTCAACTTTAAGATACTGGTGGGTTTTTCCCCTCGTTTCTTTTGGGATGATTGTTATAAGTTATTTTCTCGCGTCAGTATTAATTAGAATAATTGGGTATGAGAGAAACCAGATGGAGTTTAAAATGCTGGTAAGTTTTCAAAATTCAGGGTATTTACCGCTGGCACTGGCTTCTGCTTTGTTAAAGCAGGAAGAAGCAGGTATGGGTATACTCTATATCATCTTTTTTCTTATGGGGTTTAACTTGCTTATCTGGTCATGGGGAGTTCATATGTTCAAGAATCGAAGGGCAAATGTAGAATTTTCCTGGACGCGCCTCTTCAGTCCTCCTTTCCTGGCGGTATTATTTTCTTTAATTTTAGTTTTAATAGGAGCAGAGAGAATTATTCCCGAGATTATCTTAAAACAATTTAGAGCCTTTGGCAACACCACTGTTCCTTTAGGGATGTTTATTGTGGGAGCATCTTTAGCCAATTCTAAATTCCTGGTTAAATTAGACAGAGGAATTTTAGGAATAATATTTCTCCGCTTAATAATTATTCCTTCTTTATTTTTATCCTTTTTATATATTTTAAGAATTCCCTATCTTACGGCTTTTGTTATATTGCTGGAAGCATCCATGCCATCGGCAACATCTCTGGCGGTAATTGCCACTGTTTATGGAGGAAACCGCGAATACATTTCTCAGGGCATACTCTTTACTCATCTTATTAGTTTTGTTACTATACCTCTATTTTTGTCCTTATTTAATATTATTTTTAAGATTTCCGGTTAAAGCTTCTCTCAGGGTAATATTTGATTTGTCTATTTTTTTTTGATAAGATATAAACTATAAATGGAAGTCATAGCTTCAAATAAAATAGCAAAAAGGGACTATGAAATTGTTGAGACTTATGAAGCAGGGATTTCTTTGCTCGGACCAGAGGTGAAGTCTATACGCGAGAGAAAGGTAAATTTGAAAGATAGTTTTGCCAGAATAGAAAATGGAGAGGTTTTTTTATATAATATGTATATCAGTCCCTATGGTTATTCTCGTTTAACTGAGGAAGATGCTAAGAGAAAACGAAAATTACTCTTACATAGAAGAGAGATAGATAGATTAATTGGTAAAGTGAGACAGCGAGGTTTTACCCTCGTGCCATTGAAATTATATTTTAAAAATCATTTGGTAAAAATAGAATTAGCTTTAGCGAGAGGGAAAAAGTTATACGATAAACGTGAGGCGATAAAGAAAAGAGAACAAGAACTTCAACTGCGGAGAATAACCAAGGCGAAAGGGGGTAGATAACCTGTTAGTTGTATTACCAGTGGCATTGTAGAAGTTAGATAATGGAGTGGAAATTGTTTAATATTAATCCATGATAAAAAGGGGGTGAAAGGTCTCGACTTAAGTTTTTCTCTCTTAAGGTGCATGCCGAGGTTGCAAGGAGGCCTCGTCCCAAAGAAGCGACTACGCAAGTATCGCTTCGGGGTAAAAACCTTGCAAATTGATAGCTGCCGACTACAGTCCGGTAGCAGAAGTCCTTCCTGCCTAATTCCAGGAAGGCCTCTCTTCAGGTTTTTCCTGTGGACCTGAAGAGAGAATTTAAACAGGATGCGCTTACCGAGTTAGCTCTTGTAGGTAAGCAAAGAGTTAAAGAGCTGGCTATGTTTAATCCTGTCTATCGGAGTAAACATAGCGAGAAAGAAAAGATAGACTAAGCATGTAGTACCTTAGGAAAGAAGAGATCGGAAGAGCGTCG
>JBFWKV010000090.1:0-5229 GCA_050252475.1 Candidatus Omnitrophota bacterium
AGGAATTATTTTTTTACCCTTAAGGACTCCGGTAGTTATGCGCATATTATCCTCAACCTACAGAAATCAATTCTAAATTGGGAAATCTCGTTTTTAGGGCATCTAATAAATTCTTATTTTTAGTAGAACTTAAATGAGGATCATAACTGAGAAGTCTAAAAGCTTCTTTCCTGCTCAACTCAAGGATTTCTATATCTTTCAAAACATCCCCAATTTTAACCTCGGGGAAACCATGCTGACGTTCGCCGAAGAATTCTCCTGGCCCACGTATTTTTAGGTCTTCCTCGGCAATGCCAAATCCATCGTGTGTCTTTACTAAAGCAGTGAGTCTCTGTTTTGCCTCCTCTGTCTTAGCCGAAGAAAATAATATGCAATAAGAAGGATAATTACCCCTTCCTATTCTACCGCGAAGTTGATGCAACTGCGCAAGTCCGAATCTCTCTGCATTCTCTACCACAATCACTGTCACATTAGGAACATCTATACCTACTTCAATCACAAGAGTAGAAACAAGTAAATCAATCTTCCTTTCTTTAAAATCTTTCATTATCCTATTTTTCTCTTCAAGAGAAAGTCTACCGTGAAGAAGGCCTATTTTAAAATCTTTGAACTCCTCCTCTTTCAATTTTTCGTACATTTCTACTGCAGACTTTACATCCAAAACTTCTGATTCTTCTACAAGAGGATATACTATAAATGCCTGCCTGCCCATTTTTAATTGTTCCTTAATGAAATTATATACATCGCTTCTTTTACCTTCGGAAACCCAGTAAGTATTCACTTTACCTCTTCCTTTTGGTAATTCGTAAAGGGTAGAAATATCCAAATCTCCATAAAGAGTAAGGGCGAGGGTACGCGGAATAGGAGTAGCGGTCATAATTAAACAATCGGGGTTTAACCCTTTTTCCTGTAATTTTTTCCTTTGCAAAACTCCGAATTTATGCTGTTCATCAATTACCACCAAGCCAAGCCTCTTAAACTCTACATCTTCCTCAATTAAAGAGTGGGTACCAATAATAATATTTATTTCTCCACTTTTCAATTCCTCCTTTATCTTTTCCTTCATTTCCGGAGAGATACCGCTAACGAGAAGCTCTACTTTTATACCCAGGTTGATAAAGAATTCGCTCAAATTTATAAAGTGCTGTTCTGCAAGAATTTCAGTAGGTGCCATTAAAGCCCCTTGATAACCATTACTTACCGTTAAGAATAAAGCATAGGCAGCAATAATCGTCTTTCCCGACCCCACTTCTCCTTGTAATAAACGTCGCATAGGCTGTGGTTTTGCCATATCGGCTTCTATTTCTTTAATAACGCGCAATTGACTCTCGGTTAATTTGAAAGGTAGTTTCTCTACAAAAAGCTTAAATAAATCCTGACTGAGTTGATGAGTTATTCCGCTTTTGTCTATTTTTTCTCTTATTCTTTTTATTCCCACTCCTAACTGAAGAAGAAAAAACTCCTCAAAAACAAATCTTCGCCGTGCCTGTTCTTTTTTTTCTAAGTTTTCCGGAAAGTGTATATTCCGAATTGCTTCCACTATGTTCGGTAAGTTATTCCTCTGGCGGATATCATAAGGGATAAATTCAAGAAGCTTATTTGCATAATGATTAATTGCATCATATATAATCCGCCGTAATATCTTTTGTGTTAATTTTCCACTTAAAGGATAGATAGGGACAATTCTCCCCATGTTTAGAGAATTCAAATTATCTTCTTCAATAATCTCAAATTCGGGAGAAGTCATCTGTAAGTCCAAGAAACTCTCTACCTTCCCATATAAAATAACTTTTTTAGCCTTCATAAAAATCTTTTCTAAATATGGCTGGTTAAACCATATGGCAGAGAGAATTCCTTTCCCATCAGTAATTTTTATCTCAAATATATAAATTCCTCTTCGGGAACGTTTCAGATTAGTATAAATTATCTCCCCCATCACTAATTCATTCTTGCCATATTCTAAAGAAGAAATACTTCTAAATTCTCTGCGGTCTTCATACCGACGTGGGAAAAGATAAAGTAAATCAGTTACTGAACTAACTCCTAACCGCTGGAGGTCCTTCAGCCGACCGGGCCCTACTCCTTTTATATATTGTACAGAAACTTGTGCGGGAGATTTATCCTTCATCTTTAATAAAGTATATTTTTCTTTAACATAAAATAAGCATCAGTATCCCGAGGATTCAATTTAAGGCAAAAATAAAATTTTTCAGGAGAAAAATGGTTGTTGAGTTTTTTCTCTAAATTTTCTATCTCCTCTTCTAAATTTATCTTTAACCCCTATTCATAAAGATCAAAAGGATAAAACCAAATTGAAGAATTTTCTTGAATTTATCTTGCATAATTATTATAATTAAACCCTCTTATATTTTAGGGAAGGGAGGAAGCCATGTCAAGGAGATGTGAAATTTGTGGGAAAGCACCTATTGCAGGTAAAAATATTACCCGCCGTGGTATGGCAAAGAAAAAAGGTGGTGCAGGAAGAAAAATTACCGGTACCAGCCATCGTAGATTCTTACCCAATTTAAAATGGATAAAGGCAATAATAAAGGGAAGAACCTGCCGTATTAGAGTATGTACCGAATGTCTCAAGAAAGGAAAGGTTGTAAAAGCAGTTAAAGCAGTTTAAGGAGTAATCCGAAAATCTTCTATATTTAAACTAATATATTCTTCTCCCTGAAAATTAAACAAACGGGGTACATAAGCCAGATCAAAAGATTTAATTTCCTCTGTTTGAGAAATCCAATTCTCAAAATCCCTCCCTCTCACCTGATAAGTAAGAGAACCGTCAGTAACCCAAACTTCTAATTTATTCCGATTGCGATTGGTCAATATATTTTTAATGCGCAATCCACAGGTAGCAAAAACAGGCCAGGGATTACCCTCTCCGAAGGGTGCAAGCTGATTAAATTCATTAATCAAACTGGAATTTATTGCAGAAAAAGGCAACTCACCATTAATGTAAAGAACAGGAGAAAAAACCTCTAAAGAAAATGTTTCTTTAAGTAATTGATTAAACAGAGTTCTAAAACTTGGAATTAAGTTCTCCTCCATCTTTATCCCGCAAGCAGACTTGTGTCCACCGTAAGATATAAAGAGATGTTTGCATCTGTCAAGGACTTTGAGAAGATGAATGTCTTCTAAGTTCACTCTACCCGAACCAGACGCTATCTTATTTTTAAATGAAAAAAGTATCACCGGACGTGAATAACGCTGGGAAAGCTTTGAAGCCACAATCCCGATTACACCCTGATGCCACTTAGCATCTCCCAAAACAATAGAAAAATCATCTTTAAAATTTATCTCTCTCTCAATCCGACTAATTGCTTCATTGTAAATTTCCTCCTCTATCTCCTGCCTTTTACGATTGGTAATGTTTAAAACCTTAGCAATCTCCTGAGCTTCAGAAAGGGACTCCGTAATAAACAGTCTTAGACTCAATTCTGCCGAATCAATTCTACCCATCGCATTGATTCGGGGTCCGAGGATAAAACTTACATCGTAGGGAGAGAGCTTCCTGCTTTCTATCTCCGCCACTTCCATAAGTGCTTTTATCCCTGGTCTTTTAGTTTCATTTAATTGATTAAGTCCATATTTAACTAATATCCTGTTTTCCCCCCTCAGAGGAGAAGCGTCAGCAATTGTCCCTAAACAAACTAAATCCATTAGCTGTTTGAATTCTGAATAATCTTCTAACAATGCTTGGGCTAATTTGAAAACTACCCCTACACCGGAAAGGTTCTTATCGGGGTAAGTCTCCCCGGGAGATAAAGGATTAATAATTGAAAAAGCATAAAGAGGAAAATTATCTTCTTCTGGCTCATGATGGTCGGTTATAATTACATCTATGCCTTTTCTTGCTAAAATTTCTACCTCAGAAGCATCGGTGGTGCCACAATCAACAGTAATGACCAGATTAATTCGCTTCTCTCGTGCATAATTTATCCCTTCTTCGCTTATGCCGTATCCTTCTTCAATGCGATGGGGTATATAATAAAATACTCTCCCCCCATAAGCCTTAAGAAGTTTAACCAGCAGAGCTGTCCCCGTAATTCCATCAACATCATAATCTCCATAAATAAGAATATTTTCTTTTCTTGCTATGGCTGTCTTTATCCTTTCTATGGTCTTACCCATATCTCTGAAAAGAAAAGGGTTGTGTAAATCAGACAAGGAGGGGTTAAGAAACTTATAAGCTTCCCCGGGGCTGTCTATTTTACGATTTATTAACAGTCTTGCCAGGAAAGGAGAGATACCCAAAGAAGTCGCTAAATAATTAACCTTAAGAGAATCGGGTTGTAAAATCTTCCAGATTTTTTGCATGTTCATCTCCAGACAAACCAGACAAAAATATAGGCAGAAATTACCGCAGAAAGAGTGAAGGGTAAACCTATTTTAACAAAATCTTTAAATCTTACGATGATGCCTTCTTTCTTAAGTAAACCACAAGCCACTATATTTGCTGATGCTCCAATGGGAGTAATATTTCCCCCTAAACTTGCCCCCACCAATAACCCGAATAGGAAAAGAGAAGGTTGTGTTCCTAACTCTTTTGCCATATTTATAGCCACGGGAAGCATTGCAGCAAGAAATGGAACATTATCCACGAAAGCAGAAAAAAACACTGCACTGAACACCAGCAGACTATAGCCAAGAAAAACATTACTCCCTACTATACGTAAGAATAATTTTGCAATTTCATTAACCCATCCCGTTAAGGTAATTGTACCTACAAGAATAAAGATTCCTAACAAGAAAAGAGAAGTTTCCCAATCAAGTTTCTTTAATCCTTTAAGAATTGACCCTTTATCAAAAAATTTCCTCCAGAGTAAGGAAACTATTCCGAAAAATAAACAAATTATTCCCCCAAAATAAGAAAAATTTCTATCCAGAAATGAAGAAAGAGCCAGAGTTATAACTAAGAGAATCAATATATAAGTAGGAACCCATGAACGAATTTTTTCAATATATGTTATCTCGACCTTTTCTCTATTTCCCTTGAAAACAAAATAAAGAACAAAGAAGGAAACAATGGCTCCTATTTCAACCGCAAAGAAAATACTCGGTTTCCCCTGCTGGAAGAAAAAATCCATAAAGTTCAATTTGGCGAACCCTGCTAAAAGCATACTCGGCGGGTCACCAATCAACGTAGCAGTTCCCTGAAGATTGCTAGAAATAGCAATAGCAATCATCATATTGGTGGGATTAATCTTTAATTTTTTAGCTAAA
>JBFWKV010000091.1:0-5203 GCA_050252475.1 Candidatus Omnitrophota bacterium
CCCAGCATAACCTTTGAGGTAAGAAATAGTGGAGATATAGATGCGCTCGTGGGCTGTCCGCTAAAGATTGAATTTGACCATCCTGATTTTGGAACACCTTGGTGGATTGCATTAACAGGTTCTGTGGCTGGAGATATTAATGTGGATGAACCCAGATTGGTGACTTTTGAGAATATTAATATAGATGATCATAGCAGTCGATTGAAAGTAACCGTGGATCAGGAAAATATAATTACTGAGGAAGACGAAAGTAATAATTCTGCAGAAGGCTTAATTCCTGAGATAAGAGCGATAACTCCTGAAGTAACCACAATGCATTAAAAAATTTAAAAAGAAAGGAGAGGGTAGATGAAAGGAAGAGTTTTTGTTTTCTTTTTATGTTTGCTGTTCTTCTTCAGTCCTGCGTTTGCTGAAATTCATGTTAACCAGAGCCTTTGGGGAATATACTATCATGTTGAGGGAAATAAAGAACGTTCTTTTTATCCTTCTAATGATGCGGATTTTCTTTATGAAGGAGCAATTGATTTTACCAGTCCTTACAAGGACTACGAACTATTTGGCAATATTGAGTATCGTTCTACCAATGACCGTTTGGTGGATACGCAGGATTTTAGCATTGAAAATATGTATTTAGGTTTAAGAGGCCAAGCACTGGAATTTTTAATGGGGGATTTTTATTCTAATTTTTCCGAATATTCTCTGGGAAATGCCTTAAAAGGATTGAAGATTGTTTTTGGTGATGAGAAGTCCAGTCGACTTACTCTGGTAGGAGGAATGGATGTTTCAAAGTGGGAGGACTTATGGGAGAAGCGCTGGGATGATTCGGCAAGCAGAAAGTATGTCTGGGGGGCAAGATTAGAAAATAATCTCTTTGAAAACAGGCTTTCCCTTAATTTTAATTATGCTGGCGCACTTGATGATAAGGCATATATTAGTTCATCCAGCAATCCTACTCTGGTGAATGTCTTAAGCACCGATTTCAAATACACAATCAATGACTTTTTTACCTTAAGTTCTGAACTTGCCCAGAGTTTTACAGACGAGGACAGAAGAAGTGATGAGACTAAGACAAAATCCGATTACGCCTTAAAGACGGTTCTTGACTTTAACAGTGAAAATTACACCCTCACTTCCACCTACAGCAGAATAGGCAATCATTTTGCCACTACCGGAGGTTTCTCATCACAGGATTTAGAGACGCTTAACTTTGATGGGTTGTGGTTTATGCCCTGGAATATCAAGTTTACTCATTATCTCCATACTGATAGAGATAACCTTTCTGATAATAGCTCTACCACCACCAAACAAATTAATCCGGGAGGAAAATTTTCTTTTCGTCTGCCCGGAGATTTTTCAGTAGATTTGGGGTCGGATCTGCGCAAGCGTTTTTCCACAGATAAAACTACCAATTCGGAAACCTGGACCCACAGTCTAAATCTAAATAAGGATTTTAGAATTTTCTATTCAACTTTTGGTTATAGCAAAACAATTGTTTCAGATGAAGTAAGTGCTTCTTCAGAAAGAAAAACCGATACATATTCTCTGGCTTTAGACGGAAATTTTAATATAAAGGATGTAAGATTAAGCTGGAATTTTAGCGAGGATGTAAATCATGACCACTATAAAGAAGTAAATGAAGCAGATTTGTCCACTACTACGAGTTTAGGGTTGAAGGTAGATTTTCCCTCAACTCTTACTTTTGATGCAAAGGTTTCTTTTTCTGACAATGATTACTATCTAAACGATACGGACAGCAATACTCACCGGTATTATTTTTCTGTATCGCGTAATCTAAAAGATAATCTTTCCTTTGATATTTCCTATGAGCACAAAGGCTATGAGTATGTTGATGGAGACAATAACTATGCAGAAAAAATTCTGAAAGGGAAAGTAAGTTATGTTTTCTGAAAAAATTTATTTAAAAAGGGAGGGGATAGAATGAGGAAAAATATTTTATCTCTAATACTCGCAATAACAGTGTTATTTTTAAATGGAACCAGTTTTGCCCAGACCTTAAGGATAAACAATAAGGAAGTAGAAGAAGGTCAAACATTGAATCTCTTCTTTGACGATTTGGAGCAGGGTAAGATTTTCTTTTCTTTAAAGGATAATCACTTAAATAAGGCACAAATTAGCTTTGATAAAGGAAGAACCTGGCAGGAGATGGAGAGAGAAAAAGATTACTTTATCTTTGGTTATCGACCTTTATTAGAAGATAGGTTTATTCCTGAATTTTTATTAACTTATGATAATGGCAGTATGCGCACCTACACACCCGATGTAGTTATTAATTATCAGAAAAAAAGACCCCAGGAAGCATTAGAGCAGGTTTTAGAAAAAATGAAAATTTATTATGAGCAGGAAAATATTGACCGGTTTATTGACCTTTTCTCGGCAACTTATCCTGATCGGGTGAAATTCAAAGAGGCAATTCAGAATGATTTTTATAATTACAAAAATATCCGCTTACGTTACCGCATTGACCGCAGGACTTTTGATGAGGACTATACCGGGGCTATCTGGGATGTCTACTGGGAAAGAAAATACGATGATAGAGAGGGTTCTTCTTTCAGTGATTCTGCAAATATCGCCATGCGCTTTGTAAAAGAAGGACACCAGTGGTTGATTTCAGGTTTAAGGAATAATACGATATTTGGGTCAACTTTATTGGCTTGTGTGGATTTAAAGATAACCAGCGCAGATATAAGTGGCAGTTATGTAGGAGGTGATTATGTAGTAAGTGCAGTTATTCACAATTTGAGTTCTACTTCCGCCAGTAATTTTAAAGTTCGTTTTAAAGAATCGAGCTCGACATTTGATGATACTGTGGACGTAACCAATATCTCAGCTAATTCCCAAACAACGGTTAATTATACCACTCCAAGTATTATTCCGCCTTTTACGGTTACGGTGACAGTTGATTCTACTAATGTTTTAAATGAATGTAATAGATCTAATAATTCAGCAACCAAGAATTTTTAGTTACTGATCTTCTAAAAAAGGAGTATCTATGGCTACAAAAAATAAATTTCTGGTTATTTTTGTATCTTGTTTATTTTTATGCGGGATGGCACCGGCAGGGCAAAAACTGTCGCAACAAACAAGGATAGAAAAATATTCCATAGAAAATGTCTTATCCAATATTGAGTCAGTTTATGAGGGAGAAGACCTTATAGGTTTTAAAGAACTCTTAGATAAGGATTTTGAAAACTCCCTTACTTTTATTTCTAATTTAGAGAATTATTTCTACTCGGTAAAGTTCTTAAACCTATATCTGGTATTAGATACCTACCTTACTGAAAAAGATAGGGTTTTGGTAAAATTGCACTGGTTTAAGAAGGCAATTGATAACTCCGGTGCATTTACCAAGACCAAAGGAAGTAGCGAGTTTGTCTTTAGGAATACTACCGAAGGTTTGAAACTTATCTTAATTCGCAAGGACAATCCATTTTTCTAAGATTATTACCAGTTATTCAGTTAAGGTAAGGAACAAAGGGGGTTAAAGGATTTTCTCTTTAGCCAGACCCACCAATAAAGTTAAGGAGATAAAATAATTTTTAAGAAACCGAAAAGAAGCAGAAGATGAAAAGAATAATTTTAATCCTGCTGGTCTTTTTATTTTTTATCTATTTTTTGTTTTCTCCGACAGAAGCAATAGCGCAGAATAAATCTACCTCCTCTAAGGCCTTAACTTCCCAGACCCACACCATCAGCGTAACCTCAGGGCAAGGCGGCAGTATCTCTGGTCCAGGAAAAAGCGTTCCTGCTGGTATGACTGATACCTTTATCATAAGACATGGTGAGACCCCCACATTTACTATGCAACCCCAGTCAGGCTATCAGGTAAATGATGTGAAAGTAAACAACGTCTCGCGTGGAGCAATTACCACTTATACATTTCCTGCGGTAAGTAGCAATCAGACATTGGTGGTAAGTTTTAAGAAAAAGGGACTAATTATTGATATCAAGAAGAAGATAAAATAGTATTGAGACAAACGATAAAAAGGAGGAGGAGGGAGGAGCATTGATGAAAAAAAATATCTTTGTTTTTCTGGTTTTTTGTTTTTATTCACTAATAGGTAGCTTGTGTTTTTCTGCTGAGGTATCAGAGGAACACACATTTAGTCCCATAGAATGGAGTTTTCAGGGAAATCCTGTCCCAGAAACCCACTGGTCTCCGTGGCTTCCTCCTGCGCAGATAGGTGTTCGGTTTAAATTGGGATTTAAGTTCTCCAGTGGAACCATGACTATAAAAAATCCGGTGAAGCTCACTTTTTTATATGATCCTAACCAGTGCCGTTCAGGAGGAGATTTCCGTTTCAAAGTAAAGGCAGAACCACAAGCATCATCAGATTACAATACCTTTGAGACTGCTTTTGGGATTTGTCTGCCTAACAAGATTCAACTTGGTACTGTAGGGTTAACTGGAGTACCGATTGATTTACCTTGGTTTGACATTGATATGGATTTTTGGGATTTAGTTTCCGAATTACCTAAAGTAGGAGAGACTATTGCCAGTGCAGCCAGCAATATCGGAGTATACACTTCATCTGAAGACCCTTTACCTTTAGGTGCTACTGCGGAGTATCATGATGAAAGGGAATTAATCAATGTGGAGATCCCTGTAGGCAGTATTTCCGAACTTGCCGAAGACATTTTTGAGGAAATCCCTGAGAGTGCCAGGGAAAATGCAGTTAGATTGCTTAAGGTAGCCAATGCCTGCACGGACAGTGAGGCATTAGAAGCCTTACAGGAGCTCATTGAGCAAGCATTAAGTATTCTTTATGACTCCCCCAGTATAGCCTTAAATGCAGACCCCCATTATATCTTAGAGGGAGTACGTTTGAGAGTAACATTAAGGTGTTTTATCCCTGGTGGAAAAGGGAGTGGAGTATGGACGCTTTATTTTACTTCTCCAGGCCAAGAACAGGAGGTAGTTTTTAGGGATATTACTCCTTTTATTGAGACAGGCGATCAACTTAATATCGTTGTTGATGAGATAGCCTATGAATTTCGACTAAAGCAGTGTCTATCTGCCAGCGTAAATCTTGCAGTAATACCTGTCCCTCTGGATAGAGTAGAAAAGGTGGTTACTTATACTGTAGCTACAAAGGATACCAGTAATGAGTTTAACCTTGAGATACCCATAGAAACTTCTACTGCTTTAGTTCAAGGTTTACGTGTAAATCCTGGTTGTGTTTCT
>JBFWKV010000092.1:0-5188 GCA_050252475.1 Candidatus Omnitrophota bacterium
ATAAAGGGAAGAATAAGAAAAGTAATGTGGATTTTTATATTTATGCCCTGGATTTTAACTAAATTAATCGAACCTTTCATCTCCATAAATAATTAATGAATTTTATTCAAAGATTAAGTTTTTTTCTATATCTTTTTTTTGACTGTCAGAAATTGGACCTATAAGCGCAAGACGAAGGGAGTCCGTCTTAAAAATATCATTTGCCACTCGCTGAATGTCCTCTATCTTTACACGGTCTATCTCCGTAAGAATTTCACCAGGATAATACACTCTGTCCATCATGGTTACATTTTCTCCCAACCATAGCATATGTTCCATCGTCTCTTCCAGAGCCAGTAAAAACTGCCCAGTGAAATATTCCTTAGCCCGTTTAAATTCATGTTGAGTAACGGGTCTTTTTCTTATTTTTCTCAGCTCCTGCATAATCACTCTGATTGCCTGGTCTGCTTTTCTGTGTTCAACCCCTGCATTAATAATAAAAGCACCCGTATCTTGAAACTTTTTTAAATGCGTCCCTATCTCATAAGCCAGACCTCTTTTTTCCCTAACTTCTTCAAAGAGGCGGGAAGACATATTTGCTCCCAGAATAATATGAAGAAGGGTAAGGGCATACCTATCTTTGTGTCCCCTCGGCAACCCATAAACCCCCAGAGAAATATGCGTCTGTTCGGTATTTTTTTCCGCAAAGTTTGTCTTAACACCCTCTTGTTTTATCCGTGCTTTCCCAAAAACAATTTTCTTTCCTCTGTTCAGGGAAGAGAAGAAATTCTTTGCCAGTGCAATAAATTTTTCGGTATCTAAGTTTCCACAGGCAACCACATTTATATGTTGTGGCTGATAAAATCTATCCCGATAAGAAACCAAATCCTCTCTTTTCATATTTGAGATAGAATCAAAAGTCCCGCATAAAAATCTTCCCAGAGGCTGATCTGGCCAGAGAAGTTGACTTAAAAGTTCTTGTACATAATGCATGGGTAAATCCATATACATTTTTATTTCTTCTAAAATTACTGTCCTTTCTTTCTCTATATCGTTAGAATCTAAACGTGCATTCAGCACTATATCCGACAAAACATCAAGAGACAATTCTAAATAACGGGATGGAATTTTCACAAAATAACAGGTAAATTCTTCTCCGGTAAAGGCATTGAGCATCCCTCCCACCCCTTCAATTGACTCTTTTATCTGCCGTGCTGACCTCTTCTGGGTTCCGCGAAATACAAGGTGTTCTAAAAAATGGGAAATGCCTGATAAGGATTCCTCTTCATACCTTCCTCCCACATTGAGCCAGATACCCAGAGAAACCGATTCCATATTGGGCATGGAAAAACAGGCAATCTTTAAACCATTTTCCAGTTCAATTTTAGTATATTCCATTTTATAAACAGTGATATGCGAATATTTTTATCCTTTATTATTTTTATAATCAAGATAACTCTGGAGAATTATCTGGGCAGAAATTTTATCTATTACCCGTTTCCTTTTTCTTCTGCTCACATCTGCTTCTAAAAGCATTCTTTCTGCCTCTTGCGTGGTAAATCTTTCATCCCAGGTATCTACAGATAATCCAAGGTTTTCCTGTAACATAGAAATAAATTCACTCACAAAAGTATTTTTCAATCTACCATCTTTGTCTAATGGTGTCCCCACTACGATTTTATCCACATTATAGTTTTCTACAATACCTCGCAAGAAACACAAATCTTTCTCTGTATCCTTACGCCTCCAGATGGTCAAGCCCTGTGCAGTAATTTTTAACTCGTCACTTATAGCTAAACCAAGCCGTCTCTCTCCAAAATCAATTCCCAGAATTCTCCCCATAAATATATATAAAAATGAGAATAAAAAATCAAAGGTATCTCCGGAATATCTTTCTCTGCTCCAAGAGATTTACTAAGTTCTTTAACTCTTTGGTCTGTGATTTAGGACAAATCAAACTTGCCTGGGGAGTATGTACAACTATCATATTGTCTAATCCCAAAGTAACAATCAGATGTCTCTTTTCCTCATTAATAACTATTGAATTGTTTGTTTTATACAGAAATCTTTCACCCGCGCCAACATTATTGTTAATATCCCTCCTCAATATATTCGCCAGAGTCTCCCAGTTTCCCAAATCAAACCATAAGAAGTTAGCCTTGAGCATATTAAGCGAGCCAGACTTTTCCATAATGGCTTTGTCAATAGATGTGGAAGAAATCTTTGCGTAAATTCGTTTAAGCGTTAAATTAAACTCTTTTTTTCTTTCAACTCTTATCAGGTGCATAAAATCTTTATATAAGCGGGGATAAAATTTTTCTGTCTCTTTCATAATTTTATCTGCTCTAAAAATAAATATACCCGCATTCCAGAAAAAACTTTTATCGCGGAAAAAAACTTTAGCCTTTATTAGAGATGGCTTCTCCACAAATCTATCTACTTTATAAAAACCTGATTTTCTATCCTTAACGGTTGAAGATATTTTTATGTATCCATATTCCGTTGCAGGATAGGTTGGTTTTACTCCAATAGTAAGTATGTTATCAGCAAACTTTAAGCTTTTTTTTGCCTGCATGAGTATTTTTAGAAATTTTTTGCGGGGTTTTATGACATGGTCAGAAGGCAAAACACAAACAATGGCATGAGGGTCTTTTTTCTTTATTATGATTGTTCCTAAGAGTATAGAGGGTAAGGTGTCTTTACCTTCCGGCTCAATAATTAAATTCTCTTTATCCAGAAAAGGAAGCTGTCTCTTAATTGTCTTAGCCTGCTTTTTTAAAGTAATTACAAAAATATTGTCTCCGGGGACAAACCCTTTTACCCGACGATATGTCTCTTCCAGTAAAGAATATCTACTATGGAGAGAGAGTATATGTTTAGGGAAAGTTTTTTTTGATTTTGGCCAGAGTCTTGTCCCTTTTCCTCCTGCCAGAATTAGAACATAGAAGTTAGAGGACATCTTTATTTATTATTCTCTCTCGCACGAAGAAAATTTACAAAATTCCCTACCTTCTTCACCAGGGAAGGGTTTTTAAGATTTTTTTCAATAACCTTCACAATAGCACTTCCCACTACCACCCCATCACTAAATTCCAGAACACTTTTTACCTGTTGGGGAGTGGAAACTCCAAATCCTACACAGACCGGTTTAGAGGTAATTGCCTTAATATTTAATACCGCTTCCTTTAATCGAGGAGGAAGTACCTTTCTCATACCGGTAACCCCCGTCAATGAGACATAATATACAAAACCGCTGGATGCTTTAACTATTTTCCTCAATCTTTGGGGAGTTGAAGTAGGTGAAGCCAGGAATATGGTAGAAAAATCTTTTTCCCTTGCTATTCTCAACAAATCACCTGCCTCTTCAGGAATAAGGTCAGGAATAATCACTCCATCCACACCGTTTCTTCGGGCTTCCCCTACAAATCTTTCTATTCCTCGCTGAAAAATAATATTAAAATAACTCATTAAGACTACAGGAATCTCAGTTTTCTTGCGAAGTTTAGAAACCAGGTCAAAAACATTTGATAAATTTATTCCGTTTTTCAAAGCACGCAAACCTGCCTTTTGTATAACTGGACCATCGGCCACCGGATCAGAAAAAGGTATCCCCAACTCCACTATATCTACTCCCTTCTTCTCTAACTCTAAAACCAAATCATAAGTTGTTTTTAAATCAGGATCCCCTGCCATAATATAAACAATAAATGCTTTCCGGTTATGCTTACGTAATACTCTAAATTTTTCCTCAACCCTGTTCATAACTGTATAATTAATTAATTATTACCTCTTTTTACAGTTTTTGCTATTATTTCTACGTCCTTATCTCCTCTTCCCGAAAGACAAATTACGATTATATCGTTTTTTGACAATTTCGGAGCCAGTTTCTTAGCATAGTATATAGCATGAGCGGGTTCCAAAGCAGGAATTATACCTTCTGTCTCAGAAAGGATTCTAAATCCCTCTAAAGCTTCTCTATCCGTTACCGCAAAATATTCTGCCCGCCCTATTTTCTTATAATAGGCGTGTTCCGGTCCCACACCGGGATAATCCAAACCAGCGGATATAGAGTGAGCTAACTTAATCTGACCCGTCTCATCCTGTAAGAATAAACTTTTACTTCCATGTAATATTCCCAATTTACCTTTTTCTAAAGATGCTGAGTGTTTTCCCGAAGATAGCCCTAATCCCCCCGCCTCAATTCCAATAAACTTAACCTCTCTATGTTGAAAAAAGGGAGAAAAAAGTCCTATAGAATTACTTCCTCCCCCTACACAAGCAATTAAATAATCAGGAAGTCTGTTCTCTTTTTCCATAATCTGCTTCTTTGTTTCTTTACCAATTACACTTTGAAAATCCCTAACCATCATGGGAAAAGGATGTGGTCCAACTACCGAACCAAGACAGTAATGGGTAGTTTTAACATTGGTTACCCAATCCCTCAATGCCTCATTTATCGCATCTTTCAGAGTCTTACTTCCTGTTTTAACCGACCTTACCTCGGCTCCTAAAAATTCCATTCTTAAAACATTCAGAGCCTGTCTTTTTATATCTTCCTCTCCCATATAAATAACACATTCTAAACCAAATAAACTTGCCACCGTTGCTACTGCCACACCATGCTGTCCTGCACCGGTTTCGGCAATAATTCGTTTTTTCCCCATTCTTAAAGTAAGCAAAGCCTGTCCAAGGGTATTATTAATCTTATGTGAGCCGGTATGGAGAAGGTCTTCTCTTTTCAAATATATTTTTGCTCCCTTTAAGAAATTAGTTAAGTTGCGGGCAAAATATAAAGGAGTAGGTCTACCCGCGTATTCACGCAGGTAATAATTCAAATCTTGTTGAAACCTTTTGTCTTTTTTCGCTTCGTTATACTCCTCTTCCAATTCCTCAAGAGCGTATACCAGCGTATCCGGAACAAATCTTCCTCCAAAGTCTCCGAAATATCCTCGTCTGTCAGGTAACATTGTTATATTATTCCTCCATTATATTAATTAAACTTTTAGCGATGCAGTTTAGAAAACCTAACCTCTTTAGTTCCAGAAATAAGTCAAGTTTAAGCGGAATCTCCTTTTAATTGTCTAAGATACAATCCTCTCACTTGGTTAAAAAAATTGATATACTCCTCTGTTCTATAATCAGGATAAGTTGTGTCAAAATAGCGAAAACTTCCTTCACGAAAATACAAAGTCACTAGTGAGATCGGAAG